>NZ_BAAKJE010000129.1:0-39840 GCF_059704565.1 Massilia sp. NBRC 108631 | reverse complement strand
GCCTTTGTCTTGCGCGGCGTAGTAGCCGGCGAACTGGAACTGGTGCAGCCATTTCAGCTGTACGGTGATGGGCTCGGCCGCGCCGGCGCCGCCCGCCAGCAGCAGGTTGGCCACGGCAGAAGCCGCCGCGCAGGCCAGCGCGGCAGCCCAGCGCGGGCGGCGCGGACCGGACGGCAAACTGGACTGAGGACGGCGATGCAGCAAGAGCTTCCCTTTCGCAAATGCGCACGGGGCGCGGCCCCGTTTTTCTCAGCCAACTATAGCATCGAAATTTTGCC
Organism: Massilia sp. NBRC 108631; assembly: GCF_059704565.1. Lineage (NCBI taxonomy): Bacteria > Pseudomonadati > Pseudomonadota > Betaproteobacteria > Burkholderiales > Oxalobacteraceae > Massilia > Massilia sp. NBRC 108631. The sequence goes on along the minus strand of NZ_BAAKJE010000129.1, from coordinate 39,562 downwards.
TGTAGGGTTTACTTTATGGCCGCCAGGCACTAGCTATTTATTCACTTGCAATGTGCAAGCGAGCATTGCGGAGGGCACGCCGGCCTAGGCAAAGCTGCCGGCGAACTGGTAGCGGTGGCCGGGATGCCACATGGTGGCGATCGAGGCCACCTGGCCGGCCGAGCGGGTCTGGCGCTTGAGCACCAGGCAGGGCTGGCGGGTGTCGATGGCCAGCATGTCGGCGATGTCGCGCGGCGGGCTGAGCGCCTCGATGCTGTAGGTGGCCCCCTGCAGCGGCGCGGCGGCCATCAGGTATTCGTTGGGGGTGACGGCGGCGAAGTCCTGGCTCATGTAGAGCGGCGCGCAGGCCGGGTTGACCCAGCGGTCCTCGACCTGGATCGGCACGCCGTTTTCGAAGTGCACGATGACCGAATGGAACAGCACCGAGGCCGGCGGCAGTTCGAACTGCTTGGCCAGCAGGTCGCCGGCCTTGCTCTGTTCCAGCAGTTGCAGGCTGCTGCGGTGGGCGTGGCCGCGCGCGCGCACCTCGTCGGCGATGCTCTTGATTTCCAGCAGCGTGGCCTGGTATTTTTGCTGCGCCACATAGGTGCCGGAGCCCTGGCGGCGCGTCAGCACCTGCTCGGCGGTGAGCTCGCGCACGGCGCGGTTGACCGTCATGCGCGAGACGCCAAACTGCTTGACCAGCGCCTGTTCGGACGGGATCACGTCGCCTTCCTTCCAGGTGCCGGCGGCGATCTGCTCCAGCAGATGGTCCTTGATGCGCTGGAAAATGGGGGTGGTTTCGGCTGCCTGATGTTGGTTCATGGGATGATTTTAATTCAAAAGCAAGAGTCGGGGTGTGGCGATCTTGGCGGCTGGCTACCATGGCCCCATAATGAAACCACTACGGAGCAGTCATGGACACCACCTTCAACAATGACGACGAGCGCTGGGCCGCCGTGCAGCAGCGCGACGGCGAGGCCGACGGCCAGTTTTACTATTCCGTGCGCACCACCGGCGTCTATTGCCGCCCCTCGTGCGGTGCGCGCCCGGCGCTGCGGCGCAACGTCCGCTTCCACGCCAGCATGGCCGAGGCCGAGGCGGCCGGATTCCGGCCCTGCCTGCGCTGCAAGCCCGACCAGCCGCCGCTGGCCGAGCGCCACGCCGCCATGGTGGCGCAGATGTGCCGCCTGATCGACGAAGCCGAGAGCGAGCCGGACCTGGCCAGCCTAGCCGAGGCCAGCGGCATGAGCCGTTTCCACTTCCACCGCATCTTCAAGGCCCAGACCGGGCTCACGCCCAAGGCCTACGCGGCCGGCGTGAAGCAGCGCCGCATGCAGGCCGGATTGGCCGGCCCCGGCAAGCAGGCCAGCGTGACGGACGCCATCTACGCGGCCGGCTTCAACTCCAGCGGGCGCTTCTACGCCCAGTCGTCCGGCGCGCTGGGCATGACGCCGAAAGCCTACCAGGCCGGCGGCAGCGGCGCGGCGATCCGCTTCGCCGTGGCGCAGTGCTCGCTGGGCGCGATCCTGGTGGCCAGCACCGACAAGGGTATTTGCGCCATCCTGATCGGCGACGACCCAAACGAGCTGGCGCGCGACCTGCAGGACCGCTTCCCGAAAGCGGAGCTGATCGGCGCCGAACAGGACTACGAACGGGTGGTGGCCGCCGTGATCGGACTGGTGGAGGCGCCCGAAATCGGCCTGGCGCTGCCGCTGGACGTGCGCGGCACCGCCTTCCAGCAGCGCGTGTGGCAAGCCTTGCGCGAGATTCCGGCCGGGCAGACCGTCAGCTACGCCGAGCTGGCCGAGCGGGTAGGGCTGCCGAAAGGCGCACGCGCCGTGGCCGGCGCCTGCGCCGCCAACGCCATCGCGGTGGCGATCCCCTGCCACCGCGTGGTGCGCAACGACGGCTCGATTTCCGGCTACCGCTGGGGCGTGGAGCGCAAGGCCGCGCTGCTCGAGCGCGAGGGGGCGAAGTGAGCCCCCGCCAGCCCCGGGCCGCAGCCCCCGCGCCGGGCGCCTTCGCCGGCCTGTCCGCGCGCTGCCAAGCGCTCGACTGGCAGGACATCGCCGCAGACCTGGACGCCCACGGTTGCGCCATCGTTCCCGGCCTGCTGACGCAAGAAGAGTGCGTCCGCCTGGCCGGCGCCTACGCCAAGCCCGAACTGTTCCGCAGCCGGGTGGTGATGGAGCGGCACGGCTTTGGCAAAGGCGAATACCAGTACTTTGCCTATCCCTTGCCCGGTCCCATCGCCGAACTGCGCGCCGCCCTGTACCCGCCGCTGGCGCCCATCGCCAACCGCTGGTACGACGCCATGCAGCTCGAGCCGCGCTTCCCGCCGCGGCATGAAGACTTCGTGGCCCGCTGCCACGCCGCCGGCCAGGTCCGCCCCACGCCGCTGCTGCTGCAATACCGCGCCGGCGACTACAACTGCCTGCACCAGGACCTGTACGGCGAGCACGTGTTCCCCCTGCAAGCGGCGGTGCTGCTGTCGCAGCCCGGCGCCGATTATGAAGGCGGCGAATTCGTGCTCACCGAACAGCGCCCGCGCATGCAGTCGCGCGCCGAGGTGGTGCCGCTGGAGCAGGGCGGCATGGTTATCTTCCCGGTCTTCCACCGCCCTGTGAGCGGCACGCGCGGCGCCTACCGCGTCAACCTGCGGCATGGCGTGTCGCGCCTGCGCAGCGGCTCGCGCCACACCCTCGGCATCATCTTCCACGACGCAAGTTGAGCCTCAAGGCAACTCCCGGCCCGAAAACGGGTCGATCGAGTACGGGTGGCACTGGTGCAGGAAGCCTTCCTGCGACGCCACCCGCGCCACCCAGGCCGACACGTGCACGAACTCGGCCAGCGGCAAATTCGCCTCCTCCGCCCGGTGGGTGTACGCATACACCGACATATCCGCAATCGTATAGGCGCCGCCCGCGATGAACGGCCGCGTGGCCAGTTCGCGGTCCAGCATGCGCAGCGCGTGCAGTGAACCGGCGCGCCTCATCGCCACCAGCTCGGCGGGGCGGCGTTCCAGCTTGCCGGTCATGGTCCAGTGCCGCAGCGTGGCGATGGCGCCCACGTAGTCCTGCTCGAACGACAGCCACTGCATCACCTTGGCCAGGCCGAAGCCATCCTGCGGCAGGTAGCGCGTGCCCTGCGCCAGGTAGGCCAGGATGGCGTTCGATTCGGCCAGCACCCGGCCATCGTCCAGCCGCAGCGCCGGCACCGCGCCGGCGGGATTGACCGCCAGGAAGTCCGGACGCCGGCCTTCGCCCTCGAAAATACTGATGTACTCGGTGCGGTAGGGCAATTGCAAATGATGCAGCAGCAGGCGCACTTTCCAGGCGTTCTGGGAAGGCAGGTAGTCGAACAGGGTCAGCATGGTTACGCTCCAGGGGAAAACCATATTGGACCAGCTTGCAAATTTCGCTACACTCTCCTTCTTGCTGTTGAATTCACTCTGGAGATTGTTTAGATGCGCCCGACCACCCTGATGCTTGCCCTCTTCACCGCGCTGCCCCTGCTGGCCACCGCGGCCACCATCATCGACAACGCCAACGGCTACACGCTCAACGCGGCCGGCCGGCTGGTGAGGTTCGCCGCGCTGGCGTACGACGACGAAGGCAAGCTCATCGCGGTGGGCGGCAGCAAGGCGGTGGCGGCCAAGGCGCCGGCCGGCGCCACCCGGGTCGACATGCAGGGCAAGACCGTGCTGCCGGGCCTGATCGATGCGCACGGCCACGTGTTCGGCCTGGGCGCCATCGCCACCGGCGTGGAGCTGTACAGTTCCACCTCGCTGCCCGGCGCGCTGCAGGCGGTGGCCGACTTCAGCAAGGCCAACCCGCAGCGCGCCTGGGTGGTGGGCAACGGCTGGAACCAGGAGATCTGGAAGCTGGGCCGCTTCCCCACAGCGGCGGAACTGGACGGCGTGGTGGCCGACCGTCCCGCGCTGATGCACCGCGTGGATGGCCATGCCGTATGGGTCAACAGCAAGGCGCTGGCGCTGGCCGGTATCACCCATGAAACGCCCGACCCGGCCGGCGGCAAGATCGAACGCGACGAAATCGGCCGCCCGACCGGCATCCTGGTCGATGCCGCGATGGACCTGGTCAACAAAGTGGTGCCGGTGCCGACCGAGGCCGAGTCGCGCGCCTCGCTCGACGGCGCGCTGGCGCACATGGCCAAGGTGGGCCTGACCAGCGCGCACGACGCCGGCATCGGCGTTGGCGAAGACCGCCTGTTCCGCGCCTACGCCGACGGCGGCAAGCTCACCGCCCGCATCTATGCCATGATCGGCGACACCAGCGCCGACTTCGACCGGCTGGCCAAGGACGGCCCGCTGCAAAGCTATGCCGGCGGCATGTACGCGCTGTCGGCGGTCAAGCTGTACTCGGACGGCGCGCTGGGCAGCCGCGGCGCCGCGCTGATCGCGCCCTACAGCGACGCGCAGCATACGCACGGCCTGCTGTTCTACAAGAACGACGAGATGCTGGCCAAGATGGAGAAGGCCATGAAGGCCGGCTACCAGGTCAACGTGCACGCCATCGGCGACGCCGGCAACCACCAGATCCTGGACGCCTACGCCGAGCTGCTGAAGAAATACCCGGACGCCGCCGCGCAGCGCCACCGCATCGAGCATGCGCAGGTGGTGACGCCGGCCGACATCCCGCGCTTCAAGGCGCTGGGCATCATCCCGTCCATGCAGCCGACCCACGCCACGTCCGACCAGAACATGGCCGAGCAGCGCGTCGGTCCGCAGCGCATCAAGGGCGCATATGCGTGGCAGACCTTCCTCCGCCAGGGTTCGAAGATCGCCTGCGGTTCGGACTTCCCGATCGAGTCGCCCAACCCGCTGGCCGGCATCCACGCGGCCGTGACGCGCCAGGACGCCAGCGGCGCCCCGGCCGGCGGCTGGTACAAGAACGAAGCCATGACGCTGCTGCAAGCCTTCCGCTGCTTCACGCTGGACGCCGCCTATGCCGCGCGCCAGGAGAAGGACATCGGCTCGCTGGAAGCGGGCAAATGGGCCGACTTCATCGTCACCGACGCCGACCTGTTCAAAGTCCCGGCCGCCAACATCGGCAGGATCACCGTGCTGCAGACCTGGGTGGCGGGCAAGCAGGTGTACAAGAAGTAATTGGGGGTGGCATTGGGTGCGGCGCGCGGCGCCCGCGACGCTTCGCGCCCTGTCAAGGCAAGCTGTCGTGTGGCGTCGCGTCGCGCAGCAGTGTGAATATTGCAGACGCAAGCCGCTTGTATTGTTTGGCAGGCAATTCAGCCTGGGCTTTCGCGGCCCTATCCGGATGGCGACGGCTTGCCCCAAGGCTTCATTCACAAGGGGCAAATCCAATCAGGGGAAGGGAAGCGATATTTGTCAGACAGGGCTTGACTTGGTTGTATAGACAACTTATGCTGGGAAGATGCGCGGAGGGCGTGCGACGATCTTTTGCTCCTCCGCATCACCTGCAACCAAGGAGACGACATGAGCACTGCCCTCGCCAACGATCCACGTTTCGACGCCACCCGCAATATCCGCGCCCCGCGCGGCCCCGAGCGTGTCTGCAAGACCTGGGGTGCGGAAGCGGCCTATCGCATGCTGCAGAACAACCTCGACAACGAAGTCGCGGAAAACCCGCAGCACCTGGTGGTGTACGGCGGCATCGGCCGCGCCGCGCGCAACTGGGCATGCTATGACCAGATCCTGGCGTCGCTGAAGGCGCTGGAAGCCGACCAGACCCTGCTGATCCAGTCCGGCAAGCCGGTCGGCGTGTTCCAGACCCATGAGGACGCGCCGCGCGTGCTGCTGGCGAACTCCAACCTGGTGCCGAAGTGGGCCAACTGGGAACACTTCAACGAACTGGACCGCGCCGGCCTGTTCATGTACGGCCAGATGACGGCCGGCTCCTGGATCTACATCGGCACCCAGGGCATCGTGCAGGGCACCTATGAAACCTTCGCCGAAGCGGGCCGCCAGCACTTCGGCGGCGACCTGGCCGGCCGCTGGATCCTGACCGCCGGCCTGGGCGGCATGGGCGGCGCGCAGCCGCTGGCGGCCACCTTCGCCGGCGCCGTCTCGCTCAACATTGAATGCCAGCAGAGCAGCATCGATTTCCGCCTGCGCACCAAGTACCTGGACAAGCAGGCCGCCTCCATCGACGAGGCGCTGGCGCTGGTCAAGTTCCACACCGAACGCAAGGAAGCCATCTCCATCGGCCTGCTGGGCAATGCGGCCGAGATCCTGCCGGAGCTGGTCAGGCGCGCCAAGGAAGGCGGCCCGGTACCGGACATGGTCACCGACCAGACTTCGGCGCACGACCTGGTGAACGGCTATTTGCCGCGCGGCTGGAGCGTGGCGGACTGGAAAGCGGCGCAGCAGGACCCCGAGCGCCACGCGCGCCTGGTGGCCGCCGCCGCCGACTCCTGCGCCGCCCACGTGCAAGCCATGCTGGAGTTCCAGCAGCTGGGCGCCAAGGTGGTCGATTACGGCAACAACATCCGCCAGGTGGCCTTCGACCAGGGCGTGGAAAACGCCTTCGACTTCCCCGGCTTCGTGCCGGCCTACATCCGCCCGCAATTTTGCGAAGGCCGCGGCCCGTTCCGCTGGGTGGCGCTGTCCGGCGACCCGGAAGACATCTACAAGACCGACGCCAAGATCAAGGAACTGTTCCCGCACCACGCGCAGGTGCACCGCTGGCTGGACATGGCGCGCGAGCGCATCGCCTTCCAGGGCCTGCCGGCGCGCATCTGCTGGCTGGGCCTGGGCGAGCGCCACATCGCCGGCCTGGCGTTCAACGAGATGGTGCGCAACGGCGAGCTGAAGGCGCCGATCGTGATCGGCCGCGACCATCTGGACACCGGCTCGGTGGCCAGCCCCAACCGTGAAACCGAAAGCATGAAGGACGGCACCGACGCCGTCTCCGACTGGCCGCTGCTGAACGCGCTGCTGAACACCGCCGGCGGCGCCACCTGGGTCTCGCTGCACCATGGCGGCGGCGTGGGCATGGGCTACTCGCAGCACTCCGGCGTGGTGATCGTGGCCGACGGCACCGACGCCGCCGCCAAGCGCCTGGCGCGCGTGCTGGTGAACGACAGCGGCTCGGGCGTGATGCGCCACGCCGACGCCGGCTATGAAACTGCGGTCGCCTGCGCCAAGCGCAACGGCCTCAATCTCCCAATGATCAAGTAAGCGAGCACCCAATGACGCAAAGCCAAAGCAAAGCCTGGACCCTGAACCCGGGCAAGATGACCCTGTGCGAACTGCGCGCGGCCTGGAACGACTGCGCGCCGGTGACGCTGGCCGCCGAAGCCTATCCGGTGATTGAAGCGTCGGCCGCCGCCGTGCGCGCCATCGTGGCCAAGGGCGACGCCGCCTACGGCATCAACACCGGTTTCGGCCTGCTGGCCAAGACCCGCATCCCCGACGAAAAACTGGAACAGCTGCAACGCAACCTGATCCTGTCGCACTCGGTGGGCACCGGCGAGCTGCTGTCGGACGCGGTGGTGCGCCTGATCATGCTGATGAAGATCGGCAGCCTGGCGCGCGGCTACTCCGGCGTGCGTCCGCTCATCATCGACACCTTGCTGGCGCTGTACAACGCCGGCATCATGCCCGCCATTCCGGCCAAGGGTTCGGTCGGCGCCTCGGGCGACCTGGCGCCGCTGTCGCACATGACGCTGGCCATGCTGGGCGTGGGCCAGGTGCGCCACAACGGCGAGCTGGTGCCGGCGCTGGACGCGCTGAAGGCCGCCGCCATCGCCCCCGTGGTGCTGGCGGCGAAGGAAGGCCTGGCGCTGATCAACGGCACCCAGGTGTCGAACGCGCTGGCGCTGCACGGCCTGTTCATGGCCGAGCGCCTGCTGGAAGCGGGCATGGTCACCGGCTCGCTGTCGCTGGACGCGGCCAAGGGCAGCGATTCGCCGTTCGACGCGCGCGTGCACGAAGTGCGCGGCCAGCCGGGCCAGATCGCCGCCGCCGCCATCTACCGCGAGCTGGTGAGCAACAGCGCCATCCGCGCCTCGCACCTGGTGGGCGACGAGCGCGTGCAGGATCCTTACTGCCTGCGCTGCCAGCCGCAGGTGATGGGCGCGTGCATGGACATCATCGGCAACGCCAGCCGCACCCTGCTGATCGAAGCCAACGCCGTCACCGACAATCCGCTGCTGTTCCAGGAGGGCGACAGCGCCGTGGTGGTCTCGGGCGGCAATTTCCACGCCGAGCCGGTGGCCTTCGCGGCCGATACGCTGGCGCTGGCCATCGCCGAAATCGGCAGCATTGCCGAGCGCCGCATCGCGCTGCTGATCGACGCCACGCTGTCCGGCCTGCCGCCTTTCCTGGTGCGCGATCCGGGCGTCAACTCCGGCTTCATGATCGCCCACGTGACGGCAGCCGCGCTGGCGTCCGAGAACAAGTCGCTGGCCCATCCCGGCAGCGTGGACACCATCCCGACCTCGGCCAACCAGGAAGACCATGTCTCGATGGCCACCTACGCGGCGCGCCGCCTGGACGACATGGCGCACAATACGGCTGTCATCCTCGGCATCGAGCTGCTGGCGGCGGCGCAGGGCATCGACTTCCACCGTCCGCTGAAGACCTCGCCGCAGCTGGAACACGTGCACGCGCAGCTGCGCGCGCAGGTGCCGTTCTTCGACGCCGACCGCTTCTTCGCGCCGGATATCGAGGCGGCCAAGCAGATGGTGCTGAAGGGTGAGCTGAGCGCTACCTGCAAGAACCTGTTCACGCCGCTGCATCCGTAACGCGCTTCAGGGGGACGACCAGATGGACTTTCAATTCGCGGCAGGCAGCCTGCCCTTGCTGGTGTCGATGCCCCACGTGGGCACCGACATCCCGGACGATATCGCGGCCGGCTTCGCGCCGGCCGCGGCGGTCAAGACCGATACCGACTGGCACCTGGTGCAGCTGTATGGCTTCCTGCGGGAAATGGGGGCCTCGACGCTGGCGGCGCGCTGGTCGCGCTACGTGATCGATCTGAACCGTCCGCCCGAGAACACCAATCTGTATCCGGGGCAGGACACCACCGGCCTGTGCCCGGTCGACACCTTCGGCCGCGCGCCGCTGTACCCGGCAGGCGGCGCGCCCGATGAAGCCGAAGTGCAGCGCCGTTTGCAGCTGTACTGGAAGCCCTACCACCAGCAGCTGCGCGCCGAGCTGGACCGGCTGCTGGCCATCCACGGCCGCGTGGTGCTGTGGGACGCGCACTCCATTGCGTCGGTGGTGCCGCGCTTTTTCGAAGGCAAGTTGCCGGACCTGAATTTCGGCACCGCCGACGGCGCCGCCTGCGCGCCCGGCATGACCGACGCCATCGCCACGCTGGCGCAGGCGCACGGCGGCTACACGGTGGCCGTGAACGGCCGCTTCAAGGGCGGCCACATCACGCGCCACTACGGCAAGCCGGCGCACAACGTGCACGCGATCCAGCTGGAGATGTGCCAATCCACCTACATGGACGAGACGGCGCCCTATGGCTACCGTCCCGACCTGGCCGCGCAAGTGCAGCCGCTGCTGCGCCAGCTGACGCAGGCGGCAGCCGATTGGGCGGCCAAGGGAGCGCAAGCGTGAGCGCGTTGTTTGCAAAAAACGCCTTGCTGCCGTCCGGCTGGGCGCAGGACGTGCTGCTGCAATGGGACGCCGGCGGCGAGCTGATCGACGTTACGCCCAACGCCTTGCACCCGGCCGGCGTGGAGCTGGCCGAATACGCCATCCCCGGCATGGTCAACCTGCACTCGCACAGCTTCCAGCGCGCGCTGGGCGGGCTGACCGAGAAGGCGGGCGACGGGCCGGATTCCTTCTGGACCTGGCGCGACCTGATGTATCGCTTCGCCCGCAACATCACCCCCGCGCACATGGAAGCCATTGCCGCGCAGCTATTCAGCGAATGCCTGCGCCACGGCTACACCTCGGTGTGCGAGTTCCACTATGTGCAGCGGGCGCCGGACGGGGCCATGTACGCCAACGCCGCGGAAACGGCCGGGCGCGTGATCGCCGGCGCAAGGCTGGCCGGCATCGGCGTGACCATGCTGCCGGTGTTGTACAGCTACGCGGGCTTCGGCGAAACGCCGCTCAAGCCGGAACAGCTGCGCTTCAAGACCGACGCGCAGGACGTGCTGAAGATCATTGGCGAGCTGGAAGCGCTGCGCGACGCGCAAACCGAGGTCGGCGTGGCGCCGCACTCGCTGCGCGCCGCTTCCGTGTCCCAGATCAACGAAGTGCTGGCCGCCTTGCCGCACAATCGGCCGGTGCACATCCATATCGCCGAGCAGCAGGGCGAGGTGCGCCAGTCGCTGGACTTCAGTGGGCGCCGTCCGGTGCAATACCTGTATGATGAGGTGCAAGTGGACCGCCGCTGGTGCCTGGTGCACGCCACCCACCTGGTGGACGGCGAAGTGCAGGCCATCGCACAAAGCGGCGCCGTGGCGGGCCTGTGCCCGACCACCGAGGCCAACCTGGGCGACGGACTGTTCCCGCTGGAGCCGTTCCTGGCGCAAGGCGGCCGTTTCGGCATCGGCAGCGACAGCCATATTTCGCACAGCGCCGTCGAGGAACTGCGCTGGCTGGAGTACGGGCAGCGCCTGATGCAGCAGCGCCGAAATATCGCGGTGTCGGCGGTGCAGCGCAACGTGGGCGACTTTTTATGGCAGGGCGCCTTGCAGGGCGGGGCGCAGGCGGCGGGGCGCGCGGTGGGCGCGCTGGAAGCGGGCAAGCGGGCGGACATCGTCGTGCTCGACGACGGCCATCCGAACCTGTACGGGCTGGCGGCGGACGAAGTGCTCGGCACCCTGGTATTCAGCGGCAACGACAATCTGGTGAAGCATGTATTGGCTGGCGGCCAGTGGGTGGTGCGCGAGCAGAAGCACGCGGCGCAACAGGCCATCGCCGCGCGGTTCAAACAGACGCTGGCCGAACTGCGGGAGTTCAGGTAATGAGCAAGCTGATACAGTACGCAAGCCTGCACGCCACGCCTTGGAAGAACGGCGGCGGCAGCACCACCGAGATCGCCATCGCACCCAACGGCGCCACTTTCGACAACTTCGACTGGCGCATCAGCCTGGCCACGATAGCCCACAGCGGTCCGTTCTCGCTCTTTCCCGGCATCGACCGCACGCTGACGCTGGTGAGCGGGCCGTGCGTGGTGCTGGATGTGGGCAACGAGCGCCAGGTAGCGCTCAGCGAGCGCGAACCGGTGGTGGCCTTCCCGGGCGAGATCGCCGTGTCGGCCACCGTGGGCGACGGCCCCACCACCGATTTCAACGTCATGACGCGGCGCGCGCGCTGCAGCCACCAGCTGGAGCGGCGCGTGGTGCGCGACTTCTCCACGCTGGAGCGGCGCAGCCCCACCACCATCGTGTTCCTGGCCGAAGGCGAAAGCCTGACCATGATCAGCGCCGACGAGCGCGTGGCCATGGTGCGCTACGACGCGCTGGTGCTCAACACCGAGGACGTGTGGACCCTGGAGGCGTCCAGCGCCACGGTGTTCATCGTCGACATCATCCCCAACGAGGAAGAAGACGAATAATGACGTGGGACGTGTTGTACACCAATGTGCACCTGGCCACCATGGCCGGTGCCGAAGGCTACGGCGAACTGCGCAACGGCGCCGTCGCCGTCAAGGATGGCCGCATCGCCTGGCTGGGCAGTGCCGGCGATGCCGCAGCGGCCGGCAGCGCCGCCACGGTGCACGACGGCGCCGGCTGCTGGCTTACCCCCGGCCTGATCGACTGCCACACGCACATCGTCCACGCCGGCAATCGCAGCGACGAATTCGAGGCGCGCCTGAACGGCGCCACCTACGAGGACATTTCGAAGGCCGGCGGCGGCATCATGTCCACCGTGCGCGCCACCCGCGCAGCCACCGACGACGAGCTGTACGCGCAAAGCCTGCCGCGCATCGCCAGCCTGCTGGCCGAAGGCGTTACCACGCTGGAGATCAAGTCCGGCTACGGCCTGACACTGGAATCGGAAGCCAAGATGCTGCGCGTGGCGCGCCGCGTGGGCGCCACGCTGCCGGTGAGCGTGGCCACCACTTTTCTCGGCGCACACGCCGTGCCGCCCGAATTCGCCGGCCGCGCGGACGACTACGTGGCCGAAGTGTGCGCGATGATGCCGCTGCTGGCCGGCCAGGGACTGGTGGACGCGGTGGACGCCTTCTGCGAGCGCATCGGCTTCAGCAACGCGCAGACCGAGCGCGTGTTCCAGGCCGCCGCCGCCCTCGGGCTGCCGGTCAAGCTGCACGCCGAGCAGTTGTCGGACCAGCGCGGCGCCGAACTGGTGGCGCGCTACCGCGGCCTGTCCGCCGACCACCTGGAGCACCTGACGGCGGACGGCGTCGCCGCCATGCAGGCGGGCGGCACGGTCGCCGTGCTGCTGCCGGGCGCCTACTACTTCCTGCGCGACACCACGCCGCCCCCGGTGGCCGCCTTGCGCGCGGCCGGCGTGCCGATGGCGGTGGCCACCGACAACAATCCCGGCACCTCGCCGATGACTTCGCTGCTGCTGGCCATGAACATGGTCTGCACCCTGTGGCGGCTGACTCCGCTGGAAGCGCTGGCGGGCTGTACCGTGCACGCGGCCCGCGCGCTGGGCCGCCAGAACGATATCGGCACGCTGGAAGCGGGCAAGCGCGCCGACTTCGCGCTGTGGGACATCGCGCGTCCGGCCGAGCTGTGTTATTCCTTCGGCTACAACCCCTGCCGGGGCGTGGTCAACGGCGGCGTGCTGCGGGCGCCGGCGCTCTAAAATCCCGCCCGGGGGCGCTGGCGATCGTGTACATTAATACGATCACCAGCGCCCCTTCCCAGATCATCATGCGTCCGATCCGCCTCGCCGTACTGCTGGCCCTGAGCACCCAGGCCATCGCCCAGACCCCGCCGTCCCCGGTGCCGCCCAATCCGGATGTGCCGGTGGTCGCCACCACGCCGGCACAGCCTGCCGCACCCGGCGCGCCTGCCGCGCCGGTGGCCGCCGCCGCAGCGCCCAAGCCTTTCGCCGACATCGTCAAGGGCGCGCAGCGCCTGCCGGGTTTCTTGTCCCTGTACCAGAAGGACGAGAAAGTATGGCTGGAGCTGAAACCTGAGCAGTTCGACAAGCCCTTCTTCATGTCCGTGAATACCCCGAACGGCATCGGCGAACGGGGCGTGTACGGCGGCCAGATGACGCGCAGCGAAGTGGTCATGTTCCGCAAGATCGGCAGCCTGGTGCAGCTGATCGCGCTGAACACCGGCTTCCGCGCCACGCTGGGAACGCCGCAGGCGCTGGCCGTGTCGCAGGGCTTTTCGGACAGCCTGCTGAGCGCAGCGCCGGTGGTCAGCGCGCCCAATCCGCAGGGAAAAGGCATCCTGGTGGAAGCGAACGCGCTGCTGTTCACCGACATACCCGGCTACGCCACGCGGCTGGACTACGCCTTCCGCCTGCCGTACAGCCTGGACCCGCGCAACAGCAGCTTTAGCAACGTGCGCAGCGACGACGGCATGACCGGCTTCCACGTGAACGCGCACTACTTCGTGCCGCGCATCGCCGCCGCGCCGCTGATGCCGGTGCCGATGTATATGCCGCCGCCGTTCACGCTGCCCGACCCGCGCAGCATGTTCCTCGGCTTCTACTACAGCTTCATGCCGCTGCCCGCGCAGCCCATGCCGGCGCGCGCGGCGGACGACCGCATCGGCCACTTCGTCACCACCAGCCTCGATTTCACGGACGACATCAAGCCCAGCCAGGCCAGCCATGCGGTGAACCGTTGGCGCCTGGAGAAGAAAGACCCGGCGCTGGCCGTGTCGGAACCGAAGCAGCCTATCGTTTACTGGCTGGACAAGAACATCCCCGAGAAATACCGCGAATCCGTGAAGCAGGGCGTGCTGGCGTGGAACGCCGCCTTCGAGCGCATCGGCTTCAAGGACGCCATCGTAGTCAAGCAGCAGGACGCCAAGGACAATTTCGACACCATGGACGCGCGCCACGCTTCGGTGCGCTGGTACGTGGGCGTGGACGCCGGCTTCGCCATCGGTCCCCGCCAGGTGGACCCGCGCAGCGGCGAGATCCTCGATGCGGACATCGGCATGTCCGACGTGTTCGCGCGCGGCGCGCGCCGCATGGCCAGCGAGGACACGCGCTTCAATCCGGAAGCAGCGGACCATGCGCACGGGTACGCCGGCAATCGCACCGTCAACGGTATCCGCTGCGACTACGGCATGGAATCGGCCCAGGAAATGGGTTTCGCCATGGACCTGATGGAGGCGCGCGGCGACGTCGAGATGGACAGTCCGCAGGCCGAGGCGGTGGCGCAAGCCTATGTGCGCTCGGTCATCATGCACGAGGTGGGGCATACGCTGGGCCTGCGCCACAACTTCCGCTCGTCCACCATCTACAAGCTGAAGCAGCTGCAGGACAAGGCCTTCACCAGCAAGAACGGCATGAGCGGCTCGGTCATGGACTACACGCCGTTCAACCTGGCGGTGAAGGGCGAGCAGCAGGGCGAATACGTCACGTCCGCGCTGGGGCCGTATGACTACTGGGCCATCGAATACGCCTACAAGCCCATCGCGCCGGAGCAGGAGAAGGAGGAGCTGGCGCGCATCGCCAACCGCTCCAACGAACCGTTGCTGGCCTTTGGCACCGACCAGGAAGCCTATGGAGGCGTGTCCGACCCTGGCGTGAACATCTTCGACCTGGGCGACGATCCGCTGGCCTATTTCCAGAAGCGGCTGACCATGTCGCGCGAGCTGTGGGACCGCGTGCAGACGCGCCGCCTGAAGCCGGGCGAGAGCTACGAGTCGCTGCGCCGCAGTTTTGAATATGGCTTCTCGCAGTTTGCGCGGGTGATGCCGGTGGTGGTGAAGTATGTCGGCGGGGTGACGCACTTGCGCGACCACGCAGGCACCGGCCGCGCCACGTTCACGCCGGTACCGGTCGAGCGCCAGCGCGCCGCGCTCAAGCTGCTGACCAACAACCTGTTCCGCGCCGACAGCTTCAAGTTCACGCCGGACATGGTGAGCCGCCTGGGCGGGGACCAGCTGTTGAACCGCACGCGGCCCGATATCTCGATCGGCAGCTACGTGCTGTCGCTGCAGGCGGCCGCGCTGGACCAGCTGATGTCGGACCCGGTGGCGGGCCGCCTGCTCGACTCGCAGGAGAAGGTGGACCAGCCGAAGAAGGCGCTGGCGCTCGACGAGCTGTACACAACGGTGCAAGCAGCCGTGTGGAGCGAGCTGAAAACCGGCAAGGACATCGGCAGCATGCGGCGCAACCTGCAGCGCGAACACCTGAAGCGGGTGGCCACGTCGCTGCTGCGCTCCGCGCCCGGTGCGCGGGCGGACGCGCGCAGCCTGCAGCGGCAGCAGGCGCTGGCCCTGCAGCGCGACATACGCGGCGCCATGTCGGGTTCCATCAGCAACGAGGCGCGGGCGCACCTGGCCGAGAGCTATGAAACGCTGAGCCAGGCCCTCAAAGCGCCGATGCTGCGCACGGGCGCCTGACTTGCGGCGCCCGAGCGGCGGCGTGCGCGGCGCCAGCGATCTTTTCAGCGCGCCTGCCTGGCGGGCTGCCCTGCGTCCGAGCGGGCGCGCGGCTGGCGCCGGCCTATGCGCCGCGCTGCTCGCCGCCGCAGCGACGGCCGCCGCCGCGGCCGACGATGGCGTGCTGCGCGTCGGCTCCAAGCGCTTCACCGAATCCTACGTGCTGGGCGAAGTACTGGCGCAGACCGCCGCGCCGCACGTCAAAACGGAGCACAGGCAAGGGCTGGGCAACACCGCCATCGTGCTGGCCGCCCTGCAGGCCGGCAAGATCGACGTCTACCCCGAATACACCGGCACCATTGCGCTGGAAATCCTCAGGCGCGGCGCATCCGCGCCGCTGGAGCAGCTGCGGCGCGAGCTGGCGCCGATGGGGCTGGGCGCGGCGGTGCCGCTCGGTTTCAACAACACCTACGCCTTGGCTACGCGCGGCGACGCCGGAAGCGGCGCGCCGCGTACCTTGAGCGGCCTGGCGGGGCAGGGCGGCTACAAGTTCGGCCTGTCGCATGAATTCATCGGCCGCGCCGATGGTTGGCCCGGGCTCGCGCAACGCTACGGCCTGGCGCAAAAGCCGGTCGGCCTGGACCATGGCATCGCCTACGAAGCGCTGGCGCAAAAGCAGGTGGACGTGATCGACATCTATTCCACCGACGCCAAGATCAGCCAATACGGCCTGCGCGTGCTGGACGACGACAAAGCCTACTTCCCCCGCTACGACGCGGTCCTGCTGTACCGCTTGGACGCCGCCCAGCGTTTCCCTGCTGCCTGGCGCGCCATCCAGCAGCTGGAGGGCGCCATCCCGGCCGCCGATATGATCGCCATGAACGCCGCCGCCGAAGTCGAAGGCAAGAGCTTCGCAGCAGTCGCCGCCGCCTGGCTCGCCACCCGCGCCGCCAAGCCCGCCCGTCCCATGCCGGCCGGCAGCGCGCATGCCGCGCCGGGCGACGCTGGTGCCGCCGCCGCCGCCGCCGCCCCGTCCACCTCTGGCCAGCAGGCCGCAGGCTCGGCTTCGCGCCCCGGCCTGCTGGCCAAGATCTTCGACGCCAGCCTGTGGACCCTCACGCGCCAGCACGTCACCCTGGTGCTGCTGGCGGTGGCGCTGGCCTGCGCGGTCGGCGTGCCGCTCGGCGTGCTGGCCGCCTCTGTCCCGCGCCTGCGGCAAACGGTGCTGGCGCTCACCGGCGTGCTGCAAACCATCCCCTCGCTGGCCTTGCTGGCCATGATGATTCCCCTGCTGGGCAGCATCGGCACCGGCCCCGCGCTGGTGGCCCTGTTCGTGTACGCGCTGCTGCCCATCGTGCGCAACACCTGCACCGGCATCGGCCAGGTGCAGCCCGGCCTGAAACTGGCCGCACAGGCATTGGGACTGAGGGGATGGCACAAGCTGGTGCATGTGGAGCTGCCGCTGGCCATGCCGGTGATACTGGCGGGCGTGAAAACGGCGGCGGTCATGAGCGTGGGGACGGCCACCATAGCGGCCTTTATCGGCGCCGGCGGCTACGGCGAACGCATCACCATCGGCCTGGCCCTGAACGACAACGATATGCTGCTGGCGGGCGCCTTGCCCGCCGCCGCGCTGGCCCTGCTCACGCAAGGCCTGTTCGAACTGCTGGAGCGCCTGGCGGCGCCCGGGGGACGGATCAGTCGGTAGCCAGCTGGGACAGCGCGTCGCCGGTCACGCGGCAGATGCGCCAGTCCGGCATCACGGTGGCGCCCATGCCCTGGTAGAACTTGATGGCGTTCTCGTTCCAGTCCAGCACCGACCACTCGAAGCGGCCGCATTTGCGTTCCACCGCCAGTTGCGCCAGCGCCACCAGCATTTGCTTGCCATAGCCCTTGCCGCGGCAATTCTGCTTCACGTACAGGTCTTCCAGGTACAAGCCCTTCTGGCACAGGAAGGTGGAGAAGTTATGGAAGAACAGGGCAAACGTCACCACTTCGCCGTCCTCCACGCCCACGATCGCCTCGGCAGCCGGATGGTCGCCGAACAGGCTTTCATGCAGCTTGCGCTCGTCGGCCACCACCATGTGTTCCAGTTTTTCAAACACCGCCAGCTCAAAAATCATGCCGAAAATGGCGTTGACGTCTTCAGGCAGGGCGGGACGGATGGACAGGCTGTTTGAGCTCATGATGCTTCGAGGTTGCTTTCTAAAGGGGTTGATTTGGCGGGCGACGGCGCTTTCAGCGCCCAGGCCACGCTGGACAGGCACAATACCATGCCGAACCACTCCATGGCACCGGGCCGGTAGTGTTCCAGCTGGATCGACAGCAGCACCGAGATCACCGGCGTCACCACGCCGATGTACACCGCCTTCTGCGAGCCGATGCGGTGGATCAGCGTGAAATAGGCGCCGAAGGCGATCACGGAGCCGAACAGCGACAGGTAAATCAGGCCGGCCCAGTAGCTTGGGCGCGAAGGCAGGCGGAATTCCTGTCCGTTGAGCAGCGCCCAGCAGGCCACCGCCACGGTGCCCCAGAACATGGCCCAGGCCATGGTCAGGAACACATTCGACGATTCTTCGCGCACCTTCACCACCACCACGTTGCCGATGGTGCTGGCCACGGTGGCGCACAGCGCCAGCCCCAGGCCGAGCAGGAAATGGCCGCTGCCGCCGGACAGGATGTCCTTCCACGCGTGGTGGATGGGCTGGTAGAACAGCAGGATCACGCCGCAGATCGACACCGCCGCCGCATTCCACATGCGCCAGGTGAGCGGCGTGCCGAACATGAGCCGGTTGCAGATCGGGGTCCAGAACACCATCAGCACGAACAGCACGGCCACCAGCGCGGACACCAGGTACTGCTCGGAAGTATAGGTGCAGACATAGCTGATGGCGAAGGTGGCCACGCCCTGCAGCATCATCCAGCGCTGCACCTTCCACGGCATGCGCAGGCGGTCGCCGCGCAGCAGGCACCAGGCGAACAAGGTGGCCGAGGCCAGGCCGAAGCGGTACACAATGGAGACTGCGGGGGCGACGTCGCCCAGTTGCAGGGTGATAGCCCAGAAAGTGGAACCCCAGATCAGGCAGGCGATGGCGAAGAGGATAGGCGAGGACATGCGGGCAGTATACGGGCTTTCCCCGTGTCTTGCTCGGTACTAACTTTTGCCGGCCGGCTCAGTACGCCAGCTTCAGTTTGCGGTACAGGAAGCTCAGCACGAACAGCGGCCCGATCAGCAGGAAGCGCACATCGTCGAAAAAGGACGGCTTCTTGCCCTCGATCTTGTGGCCGATGAACTGGCCGATCCAGGCCAGCACGAAGATCGCGATCGACAGCGGCAGGATGGACGGCGGCGGCAGCACCGACAGCACGCCCAGCATGGCCAGCGACATCACCAGCATGCCGGCCGCGAACGGGATCGACAGCCGCACGTAATAGGCCAGCGACAGCAGCACCACGCCCAGCGCCGCCAGCGGCTGCAGGCACCAGATCAGCCCCAGCAGGGAAAATGCGATGGCCGGCACGCACACGAAATGGATGATCTCGTTGGTGTGGTTCAGGTGGCTTTCGCTATACTTGGCCAGCAGCACATCGATGGGGCGCGGTTCACTCATGCTCAGAATCTCCAGCATTGTTATTGTTCAGCACTACCGTCCGATTCTACACTGGAACCCCGCCCCAACAAGAGGCCATGACGAACAAACAAGAAACCACGGCGCTGGCCGGCCTGGCCCCGGTGATCGACGCCCGCACCCGCATCCTGATCCTGGGCAGCTTCCCCGGCGCCGCCTCATTGGCAGCACAGCAATACTACGCCCACCCGCGCAATGCCTTGTGGCCCATCCTGTCCGCGCTGACCGGCGATGACCTGGCAGGCTTGCCCTACGGCGAGCGGCTGCCGCGCCTGCTGGCGCACGGGTTCGGGCTGTGGGATGTGCTGGGCGCCTGCGAGCGCCAAGGCAGCCTGGATTCGGCCATCCGCAAGCCCGCCGCCAACGACTTCGCCCGCTTGCGCGAACTGTGTCCGCTACTGGAAACGGTGGGTTTCAACGGCCAGACCTCCGGCAAGTTCGCGCCCGGGTTTGCCGCGCAGGGCTACCGCGCCCTGGTGCTGCCTTCCACCTCGCCAGCCCATGCGTCATTGACGCTGGCGCAAAAGCTGGAGCGGTGGAAAGTGCTGCTTTAGCGCGGGCCCATCCTGGCGTCCGCAGCGGCAAAGTGCGCCATCTGGTCTGCGTGGGCCTTCACAAAGGATGGGCGGGCTGTGGCGCGCGCGAGGTAGGCGCGGCAGGCGGGGAAGTCCGACAGGCCGCCGAAGCGGTCTACCAGGCGCAGCACGTCGGCCATCGTGATGTCGGCGATGGAGAAGGAGCCGGCCAGCCACTCGCGTTGGGCCAGCACCGGCTCCAGGTGGGGGAGGCGGGATTTTTTGAGGAAGTCGTCCATCATTTGCCATCCCGGTGTGCCGTCGTTGTTGCCCGAGAACTGCATCAGTGCCCACGGCAGGCTGGCCATCTCGACGGAATTGAGGGCGGCGAACAGCCACTCCAGGGTCTCGGCGCGGCCGCGCGGGTCGGCAGGCAGCAGCGCCGTGCTGCGCTCGCCCAGGTGCAGCAGGATGGCGCCGGTCTCGAAGACCGACATGCCGCCGTCGGTCAGCCATGGCACCTGGCCGAAGGGCTGGTGCGAAAAGTGTTCGGCCTGGCGGCCGCTGAACGGCACACTCTGGACGCGGTAGGGCAGGCCGGCTTCTTCCAGTGCCCAGCGCACGCGAATGTCGCGCACGAAGCCCCTCGGCATTTCGGGCACCCAGTCGAAGGTGGCGAGCACCAGCGGCTTGGGCGCGACCAGATTTTCAAGCAGTTCGAAGCCTTGTGCCCAGCCTTGTGCGTGGGCCTGGCCGGCCTCGCGGCCGGGCATGCGCTCGTGCGTGAGCACGATTTCCGTGCCGGCGCCGGCGATGTTGAATTCCACTGTCACCAGCGTTTCAGCGTGGTGCGTGGCGTCCGAGATCCAGGTGAAGGCGAGCTTCTTGTTGCGCTCGATGTGGCGGTATTCTCCGTAGTGGCGCAAGGGCTTGTTCGGCGAGTGCATGATCACTTCGAAGGCGCCGCCGACGCGCGCGTCCACGCTTGCGGTGCTGCGCGCCGTGGTGCCGGGGTGCATCCACTGCGCCAGGCTTTCCGGGTCCAGCCAGGCGTCGAACAGTTCATCGACGGTGGCGGGAATGGTGCGCCTGACCACCACGGTGCCCGCGGTGTTTTCGGCATCGCTGCCGGTATTGTTGCCGTTCTTTGCCTGTGTCATTGTGTGCTCCCGGGTTTGTTCTTGTTGCGGTTCCTGAGTACGAAATCCTCCAGGGCCGCCAATCGGCTATCCCAGAAGCGGCGGTACAACGCCATCCATTCGGCGGCTGCCGCCATAGGGGCGGCGTTCAGGGACAGTACATGGTCGCGGCCTTGCACGGTGCGCTTGACCAGCCCCGCGCGTTCCAAAATGCGGATGTGCTTGGAGGTCGAGTTGAGCGAAATCGGAAAAGCGCTCGCCAGCTCGGTCACCCGCGCATCCGACTGCGCCAGCCGCGCGAGGATGGCGCGCCGCGTTCCGTCGGACATCGCCACGAAGAGATCGTCCAGCTGCGTTGTATTATATTCACCCATAAGGGTTAATGTAGACCGGCGCCAAGCCGGAGTCAAGCAGATTCCGATCGAATTATTTTTTCGGTGCCGCGAATCCTTTCGGCGCTTGCCCGCCTCTTAGCTGGTGCAGTACTTCCACACAACCCCAAGGAGACCACATGTCCGGATACCAAAGCCCAGCAGACTTGACCCTGGCGAAAGAACTCATCCAGCTCGCCCCCACGGAGGCGAAAGCCTTCCTCGGCCTGAAGGCCGCTGCCGAACGCGCAGGCGGCGCCATTCCGGAGAAGTACCGCGAACTCATTGCCATCGCGGTCGCCCTGGCCACGCAGTGTTCCTACTGCATCGACGCGCACGCGAAGAACGCCGCCAGGGCAGGGGCCACGCGCGAGGAGATCGCCGAGGCGGTATTCATCGCCTCCGCCCTGCGCGCCGGCGCGGCAGTCGGCCACGGCCTGCTTGCACTGCGGCTGTATGATGAAGCCGTTTCCCCTGACGCAACCGGTACTGCCCAGGCTACCCCGCCCTGAGATCGCATGCTGCTCGCTGTAGAATGCGGCATGAGCAAGCAACTTAAAATTTCGAGAATACTGCACGCGGGCTATGTGTTCGAGTGCGAGGGGACGCAGATCGCGTTTGATACGATCTTCGAGAATCCGTTCAGCCGCAATTGCCACGCTTTCCCGGACGTGCGTTTCGACCACGCGCAGATCCGCGAGCAGAAGTTCGCCGCCGTGTTCATCTCGCACTTCCATGACGACCACTGCTCGCTCGAAAGCCTGGACCTGCTGGACCGCGCCACGCCGCTGTACATCTATTGCATCTTCGACGAGCTGTTCGAGATGGTGCGCCGGCTCGGCTTCGCCAAGGTGCAGCAGCTGCAGCTGAATGTGCCGGTGCGTGCCGGTCCGTTCGAGGTGATCCCGCGCGAGGCCATGGATGCGGACGTGGATTCGATGTTCCAGGTGAAGGCGGCCGGCATGAACGTGCTGAACGTGGTCGATTCGTGGATCGACGGCCACACGCTGGCCCAGCTGGCGCAGGAGGGCCCGTGGGACATGGTGCTGTGGCCTTTCCAGACCATGCGCGAGATCGAGGTGCTGCAGCCGTCGCGCAGTGCGGCCGCGCCGCCGGAACTGCCGGAAGAGTGGATCGCGCAGCTCAAGGTGCTCAAGCCGCGCTACGTGGTGCCGAGCTCCTGCCAGTTCCTGCAGGAGCCTTGGTCCTGGTACAACCGCGCCTTCTTCCCGATCAGCTACCGCCAGTTCGCGCGGGAGGTGGGCGAGGCGCTGCCGCAGGCGCAGGTGGTGCGGCTCAATCCATCCGTGTCGGTGCTGCTGGATGCCGCCTCGCTGAAGGCCGCGCCGCCGCTGCCCTGGGTCGTGCCGGTGGGCGAGCAGGACGTGGACTATCAATACCAAGGCAACGCCGCGCCTCCGCGCACGGCCGACATCGCGCGCCATTTCGCGCCGCTGACGGCCGCGCAGGCCGCGCGCGTGACGGACTATTGCCGCTCCGGCCTGCTGGAGAAGTACGGCGATGCGGAAGCGTCGTCCGAGTATTTCGACGAGACGCGTTACTGGCAGCTGTCGGTCTACGACCATGCCGGCCAGGTCACTCGGTTCCGTTACCGCCTGGATGCCGGCGGCGCCCATGCTGACGACGGCAACGCGGCGCTGGGCTGGACCACGGAAATCCCGGCGGCCAAGCTGTATGCCGCGCTGGAGCTGGGCGAGTCGCTGACGTCCATGTACATGCGCATTAACGACGCCGTATTCGATCCCGCCACCGAGCGCGGTCTGCAGGACGCCGACGCCGTCGACGACCCCCTGGTCCGCTGCCTGTTCAGCGACACCTTCGGCGCCTACCAGGCCGCCCAGCTGCGCCGCCTGCTGGCGCGCTAGCTGGCCCGAGCGCGGAAGCCGGCCTTCGCAACTTCCACTATTTGCCCAGCAAAGCCAGCGACTGTTCCCAGTCCTGGCTCCAGCCGTACAGGAAATCGTGCGACTTGAAGGCGCGCTTCAGGGAGCCGATCGGCACGCCGTACACGTCGTGCAGGCCGAGCGCCAGGGTGACCGGGTTCCATACCGCGTTGCGCCTGGACTTTTTCGCGCTGGCCTTCACGCGCGCGCCGTCGTCGCCGAAGATGCCGATGGCCTCGTCCAGCGCCTGGTCCAGGTCCAGCCTGGCCAGGCGGCCGAACGCGGCCAGCACTTCGGCCTTGGGGATGCCGAATTGCGACTCGCGCGCGGTCTCCAGCCTGGGCGGCCTGGCCGCTGCCTCGGCCTCGTGCTTGAGCCGCCCGGCCAGTTTTTCCACTTCCTTCTTCAGGAAGCGCAGCGCATGCAGTTCGCGCCGGAAGCCCGGCTCGGGCAGGCGCGTGACGATCTTGTACGCATCCTTGGTGATGGTGATCAGTACGTCCGCGCTGCCGGCCGCCAGGCGCTGCGTGTCGCCCTCATAGAAGATGGGCGCCGCGTAGCCGCCGTTGGCGTCGCCGAACAGCTCGGGGTAGGCGGCGTCGTAGTCCAGCCACACGTAGGGCGTGAGCCCTTGTTCGATCAGCCGCGCCAGCGTCCACGGGGTGGCGGTCTGCTGGGCCAGCCAGGCGCAGGCTTCGTCGGTGGTGGCGCGGAATGGCAGGTCTGGGGTTGCGCTGGGGGTGCTCATAATTCTTTCTGCGAAATAGTTTTGTGCGTCGCACAAAACTGTGTTACACTTGCGTCTTCGGTGGAGTTCTGAACCCCGCCGAGCCCTGGGAGACGAGCGATGCCGCGTGTGTAAAGCTGCGAAGCACTCAAGTCGGATGGGGATTGTAGTTCAAGATACGATAGTCGGTTTACACATTGGAGGCACCATGCAGATAGCATGGGCGTCCGAAGCTCCGGCACCGCGCAGATAGCACGGGCCAAGCAGCGATTGTAGCATTATTGGCAATACATTGAAACGAAGCCCGCAGCAAGCGGGCTTTTTTTTTCCCGCCTCCCGTCCTCCCCAGTTGGTCCCCGAATTCGGCGCAGCAGCGCCCACACAGGAGTAAATGCATGGCTAAAGAAGAACTGATTGAAATGAGTGGCGTCGTGTCCGAAGCGCTGCCGGAACTGCGTTTCCGCGTGGACCTGGACAACGGCCACAAGCTGATCGCCTATACCTCGGGCAAAATGCAAAAGAACCACATCCGCATCCTGGCGGGCGACAAGGTGACGCTCGAGCTGTCGCCGTACGACCTGACCAAAGGCCGCATCATTTTCCGCCACATCGAAAAACGCGGCCCAGCGCCGACGCAAAACTTCCCGCGCCGCCGCTAAGGCCACAGCGGGCCGCAGCTGCCGTAGCCACGGCCGCCGGCCCCGCTTACACCTTAAAGAAGGCCACCAGCTCCTGCAGCGTCTCGGCCTGGGCGCTCAGTTCCTCGGCGGTTGCCGCCAGCTGCTCGGACGAGGCGGCGTTGGTCTGGGTCGACTGGCCGAGCTGCCCCATGGCCTGGTTGATCTGGCCGATGCCGGCGCTCTGTTCGTCCGAAGCGGCGCTGATCTCCTGCACCAGCCCTGACGTCTTGCCGATGGCCGGCACGATTTCCTGCAGCAGCGCGCCCGCCTGTTCGGCCATGCCGACGCTGGCGTGCGCCGTCTGGCCGATTTCCTGCGCCGCCACCTGGCTGCGTTCGGCCAGCTTGCGCACCTCGGCCGCCACCACCGCAAATCCCTTGCCGTGTTCCCCCGCGCGTGCCGCCTCGATGGCCGCGTTCAGCGCCAGCAAATTGGTTTGGTAGGCGATGTCGTCGATGATGACGATCTTCCTGGCGATCTGCTGCATCGCCGCCGCCGTCTCCGCCACCGCCCCGCCGCCGGCCTGCGCCTTGCTGGCGGCATCGCCTGCGATTTCCGCCGTCACCTTGGCGTTGGCCGAATTCTGCTGAACCGACGCCGTCATCTGCTCCACCGAGGCACTGGTCTGCTCCACGCCGGCCGCCTGTTCGCTGGAGCTCTGGCTCAGCGACTGGGCTGTGGCGCTGGTCTGGCTGGCGGCTTCGCTGATGCCGTCGGCCGCTTCGCGCACCCGGCCCACGGTATCGGCCAGGCGTTCCACCATCAGCTTGAGCGAGCGCGCCATGCTGTCCTTGTCGCGCGCGGCCAGCGCGATGTGCTGCGTCAGGTCGCCCTCGGCCACCTTCAGCAGCACTGCGTTGACGTAAGCCGGTTCGCCGCCCAGCTGGCGGATCAGGTGGCGGCTGATGGCCCAGCCGATCAGGCCTGCCAGCAGCGCGATCACCGCCACGCTGGCGCCCATCAGGTTGCGCGTCTGGCGCTGCCGCGCGACCCGGCCGTCGATCAGTGCGCCCAGTTCGCCCAGGCCGGCGTATGCCGCCTCGAACTGCGTGTCGATGGCGCGCGTGGTGAACGCGATATAGTCGGACGAAGGATAGTCGATGGTGTCGGCCAGCACCTTGCCGCGCGCCAGGTCGGACACTTCCTGCGCCATGCGCATGGCGCTGGCCACTGCCGTGCCCAGCTTGCGCTCGACGGCGGCATTGCCGTCGTAGCTCTTCAGGAAGGAGCGGGTGGCGCTGTCGATCGCCAGCCTTTCCTTGGCCAGCAAGCCGTACATGGCGGCGCGGCCGTCGATGTCGATCTGTTTCGAGGCCAGGATGCCGGC
Organism: Massilia sp. NBRC 108631; assembly: GCF_059704565.1. NCBI lineage: Bacteria > Pseudomonadati > Pseudomonadota > Betaproteobacteria > Burkholderiales > Oxalobacteraceae > Massilia > Massilia sp. NBRC 108631. Next base: position 13,835 of record NZ_BAAKJE010000129.1, on the reverse strand, counting down.
GCCCCTGGCGCGCAGCTGGCCGGTGCTTTCGGACAGCTGCGGCAGGTCGAACAGCACGCCGCGCATCAGGTAATAGCTGTCGGCGTCCGGGTCCAGCGCCAGGCCATAGCGGTCCGCCACGCCTTCCAGCAAGAGCAGCAGCACTTCGCACAGGGCGGTGTGGCCCTGGTAGCTGTCGGCCGTGTTCAGGCTGCGCGATGCGACCCGGGCTTGCAGCGCCTGCCAGTCGTTGCGCACCTGCGCCAGCACCTTGGCGGTGGCGCGGTGCTCGCCCTTGAGCAGGGTTTCCACTTCGGCCAGCGCGCGGCCCACTTCCTCGGCCTTGGCGCTGCGCTGGTTGGCCAGCTGGCCGGTGGTGACGAAGGCGGCAGACAGGCCCCGGTGCTGCTGTACCCGCTGCAGCAGGCGCATGGCCGCTTCGCTGGGCGCCACGCCGCTGCGCTCGGTGACCGAGTAGTCTATGCTCTTGTTGCTGCCATCGAGGTACAGTACCAGCGGAGGCAACACCAGCAGCACACCCATCATGCCCAGCAGGGCGAAACGCTGCCACAATCTCATGCTGTTCAATAGTCTCGCCACGCTGCCTCCCAACGTCGGTTAACAATCCCTCACGGTAGAACCTGCACCGCTATGCCGGACGCCATGCCCGGCGCGTGATACACGCGCTGCGTGGCCTTCTTGAAGTCCTCGGGCCTGGCGCGCGGGATCTCCATGAAAGCCTGCGGGTTCAGGTCCACCAGCGGGAACCAGGAACTTTGCACCTGCACCATGATGCGGTGGCCGCGCCGGAAGGTGTGGTTCACCTCGCCGATGCTGTAGTTCAGCGCCTCCACCTTGCCCGGTACGAATGGCTCCGGCTTCTCGAAGCTGTGGCGGAACTTGCCGCGCAGCGGATTGCCGCGCACCAGCTGCTGGTAGCCTGCCATGTTGGCCTGCGGCGGGCCCACGTCGTGCTCTTCCTCCTGCTTGCCGCCGACCTTGCCTTCGTCCGGTTGCGGATAGTCGTCCGGGTACACGTCGATCAGCTTGACCACCCAGTCGGCGTCGGTGCCGCTGGTGGAGACGAACAGCTTGGGCGACACCGTGCCCACCACCGTCACGTCCTGTTCCAGCACTTCGCTGCGGTATACCAGCACGTCCGGCCGCGAGGCGGCGAAGCGCTGGTCGGAGACCATGTATTCCTTCGGCACGCCGGTGGCCGGGTAGCCGATGTAGGGCACCGGCTTGGCCGGATCGCTGACGTATTCGTCGTAGCCGGCGCCGCTGATGGCGCCCGGCTGCTGCCAGCCCAGGGTGCCGTTGGCGCCGAAGTACAGCGTGCGCGCCCTGGCCTGCTGCGGCGGCCAGGCGCTGTAGCTGCGCCAGACGTTGCTGCCGGTCTCGAAGGCGCGCACGTTCGGCGCGGCGGCCGCCTTGCCGCCCTTTTCCCCCGCATCCTTGAGGTGCTGCTCGAAGAAGGGCAGCAGGATGTGCTGGCGGAAGTAGTCCGAGGTCTTGGCGTCGAAGCGCACATGGCCGAGGCGCTTGCCGTCGTCGCCGGCCCAGCCGCCGTGCACCCACGGGCCGATCACCAGGCCGTTGTAGATGCCGGGATTGTGGCGCTTGATGGACTGGTAGGTGGTAAACGGGCCTTGCAGGTCTTCCGCGTCGTACCAGCCGCCCACGGTCAGCACGGCCGCCTTGATGTTCCTCAGGTGCGGCGCGATATTGCGGCTTTGCCAGAACGCGTCGTAGGTGCTGTGCTCCACGTTGGGCCAGAACAGCGCGCGCTGCTTGTCCGTCATGGTGGCGCCGATTTTCTCCAGCGTGCGGTGCTTCAGGAAGAAGTCGTAGCCGTCGCTCGCGCCGTAGTCGAAGTCGGTCCAGGTGGCCGGCAGCGGCGTCGGGTTCGGCTCTTCCGTGAAGGCGGCGTAGAAGTCGAAATTGGCGGCCAGCATGAAGGCGCCGCCGTGGTAGGAATCGTCGCCCATGTACAGGTCGGTCACCGGCGCCTGCGGCGAAGCGGCCTTGATGGCAGGGTGCGAATCGATGATGCTGGCCGACGTGTAGAAACCGGGGTAGGAGATGCCGTGGATGCCGACCTTGCCATTGTTGTTGGGCACGTTCTTCAGCAGCCACTCCACCGTGTCGTACATGTCCTGGCTTTCGTTGCCTTCGCCCGGCTGGCGCTTGGCGTTGAGGTGCGGCGTCATCTCCTGCCACTTGCCCTCGGACATGAAGCGGCCGCGCACGTCCTGCTTGACGAAGATGTAGCCGCTGGTTTCGAACGCGCGCGACGGGCCGAGGTGCTTGGGATAGAAGTCCACGCCGTAGCGCAGCTTCTCATCGGCCGTCACGCCGGCGCTGTAGGGCGTGCGCTGCATCAGGAAGGGATAGCGTTGCGAGCTGTCCTTGGGCACGTAGACGGCGGTGAACAGGCGCACCCCGTCGCGCATGGGGATGCGGTACTCGTACTTGGTGTAGTGCTCGCGCACCGAATAGGTATCGGCGGCGGGGGCGTCGTTGCCGGCGTGCGCGGCGCCGAAGGCCAGCAGCAGGCCGAGGGCCAGGCCGGAAAGGGCGGTGCGTAGTGGAGCGTGCGGTGCGGTGCGTGGTGCGGTCATGGGCGTTTACATAGTCGGGGCTGAGCCCATCAGTGTAACCCGCCCATCGCGCATGTTGTCAATTTGAGTAGGCGTTGCGTTGGCGTTCCTGGAACTTCAGCCGGTCCAGCTTGGCCGCGTACAGGTCGTGGTCGCTGCGCGTGGTGCTGTTGTCCATCGCCAGTTTCATGTGCTTGTCGGCGGTTTTCATGTCGCCCAGGTAGTAGGACGCGACCGCCAGCCAGAAATGGAACTCATGATAGTAGGGCGCCCGGTCCACTTCGCGCGCGAACAGGTGGCGCGCCTTCTTGTAGTCGCCTTCCTTCATGGCTTTCTGGCCAAGGTTGAAATAATGGAAGGGCGGGTACGGCTCCAGCCGCGCCAGCTCCTCGCGTATGGCCGCCGCCTCCAGCGTGCGGCCCATGTTGTCGAGCACCTGCACCAGGTTGAACATGGCAATGGTGTTGTTCGGCTGCAGCTGCTGGGCGTAGCGCAGTGCCGCTTCCGCCTGCGGCAGGTTGCCGTGGTGCTGGTAGACGATGGCCAGCGTATTGTAGGAGCTGAAGAAAGTGGGGTCGGCCTGGGTCGCCTTGCGCGCCCACCAGTAGGCCCGCTGCAGTTCCTTGCGCGCCAGCGACTCGGCGGCGCGGTTGTTCATGAACATGGCGACGATGCGCTGTTCCGGGATGGGCACCGTCACCAGGTTCCTGGTTTCCGCGGGCGGCTCGAAATCCACCACCATGAACTGGTTCGGCTCCACATTGTGCGTGTCCTTCATGCGCGACTTGCCCAGCACCAGATTCACGTGGCCGCTGGCGAAGTACAGGTTGCCGGTGCGGCTCCAGGTCTCCTCGGTGGTGACGGCCTGGTATTGCACCGACATGTCCATTTCGCGCGCCATGGCCGCCGTCATCACCACCAGCGACAGGCAGTTGCCGCGCCGCGCCTCGAAGGTCTGGGCGGCGTTGCGGGTCATGGTGGCGTCGTACTCAAGCTTGAGCTGGTCGCGCTTGTACAGCGCGTCGAACAGGATCAGTTGCGGCTCGCGCCTGGCGCGCGAATGCGCCAGCGTTTGCGCGTACTTCTTCATTTCGTCGGTGAGAGCGAAAATCTGGCCGGCGTTGATGTCGGGGTCGGGCTGGCCGAACAGCTCATCCTGGAACAGCTGCGCGGACGGCGGAGGCGGCGCCACCGTGGCGCAACCGGCCAGCAGCAGCGATGCGGTGAGCGACAGGAGCAGGGCGGTAAAGCGTTTCATGGTACACCTCCATGAAACAAGTATCCTCGGCTGCCATGCCACTGTCAAACGGCAAATATGCGGCGTTGCAGCAGCCCTCCGCAGGGCAGAATGGCGGGGATTTTAGCCCAGCGGCCTGGCTTCCACCGGTTGCCCTTGGGCGTCGAAACGCTGCGCCACGGACACTGCGTGCAGGCCGATGGTGGCCAGCGCGTCGGCGATGTCGTCCACCTCCAGCTGTAGGTCGCAGCCGAGGTCGATCGGCTTGTCGCAGCACAGCAGCACGGCGCCGCCGGGCGCGCCGTACAGGGTCACGCGCAGCACCATGTCGCCGCGCACGTCGGCCGGGGCGATGACGGCGCTGGCCTCCGGATGCGCCTGCAGCGCCTGGCCCAGCTTGGCCATCATGTCCAGCATGGCGTATTCGGCCTGCGCCTGTTCCTTGGCGCCGTAGAACAGGTCCTGGTACAGGAAGTTCAGCTCCAGCGGACGCGCGCCGGCCAGGCAGCGCTGCACCAGCGGCGCCGCCTTCAAGGTCCACTGGCGGTAGCGCTCCATGCGCGCGGCGTAGTAGTCGTCCTGTTCCTGCTCGCCTTGCGGCGGCTGGTAGAACGGGTCGTCGGCGCGCTTCAGCGCAAAGCCCAGCAGGAAGCGCAGTTCCACCGCCGTGTCGTCCGCGCCGAAGCCGGTTGGCGCCCAGCCGCCCATGCTGCGCTCCAGCGCGGGCGCAGCCTGCATTTTCTTTTCCATCATCGAGGTGGCCGCCTCGCGCACCATGGCGTTGAGCTGGCTGTAGCTGACGCGGTCGATCTCGTCCAGGTCGTAGGCATGCTGCACCAGCACCACCTTGGCTTTCGGGCTTTCCAGGCCGTCCTTGGTAAAGCTCTGCAGCAGTGCGTCGAACGCGGCTTCGTCCTGGAATTCCTGCGCCTGCACCAGCCCGCCCGTGCTGTGCACGAACACCGGAATGGCGAAGGCGTTGATCTCGATGTCGGGCTGGCCTTCGCGGCGGATCAGCACCGTGCCGGCCGCCTCTTCGACGGTCTCGCGCAGCAGGCGGTAGGCGTCCACGTCTTCGAAGCGGGCCAGTTCGATGGCGCTGTAGAGCAGCTCGTCCTTCTTCTGCTGCACGTACTTGCGCACCTGGCGCGGGAATTCGGCGGCCTTCTGGCGCAGCTCGGCGCTCAGCTGGTCGCTGTCCTCCTGCTCGGCCAGTTCCAGCGCGGTGGCGCACAGCGCCTCGGCCAGGAATTCTTCTTTTTCTTCGGGTGGGGTGCTGTTCTTGCGGGGAGCGGGGCGCTTATTTTTAGGCATGTGTGCGCTGATGGCGTATTTAATGTTCGGTGTGGAAGGTTTCGTGCAATTCGTCGAGCAGGTCGGCGGTTTCGTCCTCGGACAAGCCGAGGTGGGCGCAGGCGATGTCGCCGCCCTTGTCCCACTCCAGCGAGCTGCCGTAGCCGTGCAGGCGCTGGATGCCCTTGTCGGCCAATACCGAGAGCGCGACCAGCGAGCGCACCGCGTCGTCGGTGGCGTCGTCGTTCATCACGGCGTAGTCGTGATGGTGCAGGATGGCCCAGGACACGTCCGGCGACAAGCCCCAGTTGCGTGCCAGCAGGCAGCCGATGGCGGCGTGGTTGGTGCTGTGGCGGGCATCCTCGACCAGCGTGAATTTCTGTTCGGCGTCGCGGCTGGCGATGGCGAAGGTGTCTTTATAGTCCGGGAAGCGGCTCATCAGCAGCGGCACGCCGATGTCGCAGAACAGGCCGAAGGTGTGGGCGATGTCCGGCGGCGCGATGCGCAGCCTGTGCGAGGTGAACACCAGTGCCTGCGCGCGGCGCGCCGAGATTTCCCAGAAGCTGTCCAGGTTGCCGTCCTTGCCGTCGATGGCCTGGCGCGCCAGCAGCCCGGTGAGCAGCGCGGCGCACTGGTTAATACCGAGGAAATTGATGGCCTGCTCGACCGACTTGGCCTTGCGCGCGGCGCCGAAGAAAGGCGAATTGGCCAGCTTCAGCAGCGCGCCGGACATGCCGACGTCGTTGCCGATGATGCGGGCGATGCGGCGTGGCGAAGGATCGGTTTCCGCCAGTTCCCGTTGCAGATCGACCAGCAGGCTGGGACGCGGCGGTATGCGGATCGAGCGCAGCAGCGCGTCCTCTACCGTGGAGGCGATTACCGGGGCTGGGGCAGCAACTGAGTTCATGATTGGTTGGGGGGCGGGTCCGCACGAATTGCTGATTATCGCTCGTTCCGCGTTGCTGTAGCGCAAAATTCCGAGAAAAAAAGTGTAAATGCAGCACGTGCCGGCGAAACATTGGCAGATGTGCACCGCGTGCATGCAAGCGTGCGCCGCTGGGGCGCGCTAGTATTGCACTTATGACTACTATCATTGCTGGGATAGATTTTAACGCACCTTCGCACGAGGTGGCGCCGCAGCTCATCGGTGTGACCGTGCTGGTGGATGGCGTGGGCGGGCGCATCGTGGAAACCGAGGCCTACGACATGACCGAGCCGGCCGCGCACACCTTCAGCGGGCCTAGCGCGCGCAACGCTTCCATGTTCGGGCCGCCGGGGCATGCTTATGTGTATTTGTCGCATGGCATCCACTGGTGCTTGAATTTTGTGTGCCGCGAGGCAGGGCACGGCGCCGGGGTGCTGATACGGGCCATCGAGCCGCTGGCCGGGCTGGACGCGATGCGCGTGCGGCGCGGCGGTGAGGATGTGCGCATGCTGTGTTCAGGGCCGGGCAAGCTGTGCCAGGCGATGGCGGTGACGCGCGCGCACAACGGTCTGGCGTTGACGGCTGCGCCGTTCGAGCTGGTGGCGCCCTCGGTGCCGCTGTTGCCGGCAGCGCTGGCCGTGGGCCCGCGCATCGGGATTTCCAAGGCGGTCGAGCTGCCGTGGCGTTTCGGCGAAGCCGGCTCGCGCTTCCTGAGCCGGCCATTCAGGTAGGCGCTGGCGGAACAAGGGATGGCCGTGATCAGTTCGTGCGCGAATGTCGTATCGCTACGGACGGCGGCCAATCGCGGACTGCCGGCCCCGTCCAATTTTTGGATGATGTCGAGTTATCAATTTAAATGGCAGCCGGTCAAGTTCTTCTGATTCAGCGTCAAGCTGCGCGGCGTTGGGACTTCTTGCTGGGGCGTGCTCCGGGTAGCAGCGCCGTACTTCGCATCGGGCTGTTTTCGGCCCGGCGTTCGGCGGCGGCGCTGGTGGCGCCGCTGCCGTCAAGCTGAAACACGCCGACCGCGAGCGACAGCTGCGCCGCCTGTTGCTGCAGGCTCTCGGCGGCGGCGGCGGCTTGCTCCACCAGCGCGGCGTTCTGCTGCGTTACGTCGTCTATCCGTTCCACCGCCTGGTTGACCTCGGCGATGCCCTGCGCCTGCTCTGCGCTGGCGTCGCTGATGCGGGTGATGATGTCGTTCACCTGCTGCACCGACGCCACGATGTCGTCCATGCTGCTGCCGGCCTGGTTCACGCAGGCGCTGCCGCTGTCGATGGTGGCCACCGAGTCCGCAATCAGGGCCTTGATCTCCCTGGCGGCGCCGGCCGAGCGTTGCGCCAGCGTACGCACTTCGGCGGCCACCACGGCAAAGCCCCGCCCGGACTCGCCCGCGCGCGCCGCTTCCACTGCCGCGTTCAACGCCAGGATATTGGTCTGGAACGAGATGCCGTCGATGACGCCGATGATTTCCACGATCTTGCGCGAGCTGGCCCGTATGGTGTCCATGCTGTTGACCGCTTGCGCCACCGCCGCGCCGCCCTTGCTGGCCAGGCCGCTGGCGCTGGCCGCCAGCGCGCAGGCCAGGCGTGCGTTGTCGGCGTTCTGGCGCACCGCCTGGGTCAGGTTTTGCATGGCGCTGGCGGTTTCTTCCAGCGACGCGGCCTGGCGTTCGGTGCGGTTGGACAGGTCCAGGTTGCCGCTGGCGATTTCGTGCGAGGCAGTGTCGATCGACTGCACCGCGCCGGTGACGGTGCGCAGCGTCTGGCTCAGGTTGGCGATGGTCTGGTCCAGCGCGCGTGCCGTGTCGGCGATTTCGTCGCGCCCTTCGTTGCGCTTGCCCAGCGCCAGCCGGCCGGCGGCCAGTTCGCGCACTGCGTCGCCGATGGCGTGGATGTCGCGCAGCAGCGCGGCGCGCACCCGTACCGTGGCCAGCAGCGACAGCGCGATCGACAGCAGCACCAGCCCGGCCATGGTCACGCCCAGCGCCTGGAAGTCGGCCCGGGCCTGGCTGTGGGCCTGTTCGCTCAGGTGCTTCTCCAGCGCGGCCAGCTGGCCCAGCTGCTCGTTGAGCAGCACGAACTGCGCCTCTGCCTTGGCCATGGAATTGGTGGCGATGGACTGGTCGACCGCGGCGATCTCCATGGTCTCCAGCACCTGTTTGCGGTAGCCGGCCAGCGCCTGCGCGGAGGCGTCGACGAATTTGCGTTCGGCCGGGTCGGCCACGCCGGCCAGCGCGGCCAGCTGCTTGTCCACGCTGGCATGGCGCGCCTTGATTTGCGCACTCAGCGCGTCCAGGCGCGCCTGTGCGAAACTGCCGTTGATCCAGGCCAGCAGCTGGTAGATATTGGCGTGCGCGAACCTGGCGTCGCCCATCACGCTGGCGGTGGCTTGCAGGCGCGCGGCGCGCACCTGCACCAGGTTTTCCATCGAGGCGTTCTGGCGCACCATGCCGTAGTAGGCGCTGGCCGAGGTGACCACCAGCAGCACCAGCACCAGGCAGGGCGCCAGCAGCAGTTTCGGTCCGATCCGCAGTTTGTTCAGCATGGCAGCCTCCCCGGCCAGGTTCGCATTCGCTCGCTACTTCTGCTACTTCTTGTAGATGCCGGCTTCCAGCACCACGTCGCCCACCCGCAGGATGTAGGTGGTCTTCGGTTCGATCTTGCCGCTGGTCGGGTTCTTGTACATGTAGTCGACCCAGCCCTTGCCCTTCTTGGCGGCCAGCTCGATGATCTCGCGGCGGTACTTTTTGCCGTTGGCATCCGGTACGTCTGTCAGGTCCTTGCCGACGATGGCCGGATTGACCGGGTGGGCCAGCACGATGCCGGTGTGGATGTCGCGCATGTCCACGTACAGCGAACCCTGCAGGAACTCCGGGTCCTTGGCGCTGATCTTCTTCATCATTTCTTCCTTGCCGTTGGCCTTGATGAAGGCGGCGCCGCGTTCGGCCATCGCGATGGCGTCTTTCTCGCTCGGCTCGGCGCTGGCCCGGGCCGACGAGATGGTGGCAGCTGCGCCCAGGCAGAGCAGGGTGCCGATCAGCATGCGTTTCATGGAGGTCCTCCGTGAGTTGTGTGTCGGATTACTTTACGTCCCGCAGGCAGCGTCCGAATTGCGATAGCGCAAGCTTGCTGCGAGTCATCTTCAGCCGCTGCGGATGCGTCAAGAAAACGTGCCTTTCTGGAAAATAGCCGGGTGCAACTTGATCCTCGGCAACGCGGCCCGGCCGTTGAAAACTACGATGAAGTTCCCACCCAAATTTCCATCACCCGGGAGATTGCAATGACCGCAGACTCGTTGCCCGTGAAGTTCAAGCCCTACACCCGCCAGACCATCAACCAGGCCCGCCAGTGGGCGTGGATGCCGGACCACTTGCGTGAAGCGACGCAAGTGGTGTCGCATGTGCTGCCGTTCCGCACCAATGAGTATGTGCTGGACCAGCTGATCGACTGGAACAAGGTGCCGGACGATCCGATCTACCGCTTGGTCTTCCCGCACCGCGACATGCTGGCGCCGGAGGAGTACGCGCACCTGCGCGACCTGGTGCTGGCGAAGAAGGACGACGCGGCCATTGCGCGCTACGTGCACGGCCTGCGCATGCGCATGAACCCGCACCCGGCCGGACAGATGACGCACAACGTGCCGCGCGTGAACGACGCGCCGCTGAAAGGCCTGCAGCACAAGTACAAGGAGACGGTGCTGTTTTTCCCCAGCGCCGGGCAGACCTGCCACGCTTACTGCACTTTCTGCTTTCGCTGGCCGCAGTTCGTGGGCATGGAGGACATGAAATTCGACGCCAGGGAAACGGCGCAGCTGGCGGCTTACCTGCGCGAGCACAAGGAAGTGACGGACGTGCTGATTACCGGCGGCGACCCGCTGATCATGAATACGCGCTCGCTTACAGCGTTCATCGAACCCCTGCTGGCGCCGGAGCTGGCGCACATCCAGAACATCCGCATCGGCACCAAGTCGGTGGCGTATTGGCCGCAGCGCTTCGTGTCCGACAAGGATGCAGATGATTTGCTGCGCCTGTTCGAGCGGGTGGTTGCGTCGGGCAAGAACATGGCCATCATGGGACACTACAACCACGCGGTGGAGCTGAGGCAGGAGATTGCGCAGAAGGCGGTCAAGCGCATCGTCGGCACCGGCGCCACCCTGCGCATGCAGGGGCCGCTGATCCGCCACATCAACGAGGACCCGAAGAGCTGGGCCGAGCTGTGGACCACCGGCGTGCGGCTGGGGGCCATTCCGTACTACATGTTCGTGGAGCGGGACACCGGGCCGCGCGAGTACTTCCAGCTGCCGCTGGCGCGCGCGCACGAAATTTTCCAGCAGGCTTACCAGATGGTGTCCGGCTTGTCGCGCACGGTGCGCGGGCCGTCCATGAGCGCATTCCCGGGCAAGGTGGTGATCGACGGCGTGGCCACCATCGCCGGCGAAAAGGTGTTCGCCTTGCAGTTCCTGCAGGCGCGCAATGCGGACTGGGTGCGCAGGCCGTTTTATGCCAGGTACGATGCCGACGCCACGTGGATGGACGAGCTGGTGCCGGCTTTCGGCAAGGAGAAGTTCTTCTTCGAGGAAGGCCAGACGCCGCCGCGCAAGATCATTCGGCTTGCCACCGCGCGCGCCGGCGCGGTGCCGTCGCCGTCCTGCGGCTCGCGCAGCAACGCGGCCTGATGGAGATGACGCCATGGCCGATGGGGATTCCGACGGTGGCGCGCGCGCCGCCGAGGCGCAGGCTTGGCGGGATACGACGGCGTCTAGCCCGCCCTACGCAGGCGCCGATCCTGCCGATGCCGCGTGCGGGCCGCCACCCCGTGGGGCGGGTTCCGCAACCGGCCATGGAGCCGCGGCCAGCGCATCGTCATGGCTGGCATATGGCGTTCCGGCCGTTATCGGCCGCGTGCGCCAACCCGGCTCGCTGCCGGGCGCGCAGGTGTTCTTGCTGGTGTTCCTGCCGTTCGCGCTGGGCCACTACCTCTCCAGCTTGCTGCGCAATGTGAACGCCGTCCTGGCGCCGCAGCTGATGGCCGAACTGGCGCTCACGCCCGCCCAGCTTGGACTGCTCACCAGCGCCTATTTCTTCTCTTTTGCGCTGGTGCAGCTGCCGGTGGGCGTGGCGCTGGACCGCTACGGCCCGCGCCGCGTGCAGTTCGCCATGCTGTGCCTGGCCGCCGCGGGCGCGCTGGCGTTTGCCGGCAGCCGCGAGCTGAACCAGCTGCTGCTGGCGCGCGCGCTGATGGGCATCGGCCTGGCGGGCTGCTTCATGGCCGCCGTCAAATCCATCTCCACCTGGATCTCGCCGGCCAGGCTGCCGTCGGTGCAAGGCTACCTGATCGCCGCCGGCGGCCTGGGCGCGGCCAGCGCCACCTTGCCGGTGCGGCTGGCGCTGCACTACATCGACTGGCGCTGGCTGTTCATCGCGCTGGCGGCCGGCTGCGCCATCGTCGCGCTGCTGATTTTCCTGCTGGCGCCGACGCCGCCGGAGACGCCGCGCACTTCCTTCACGCGGCGCATGCTGGCCGAGGTCTGCGCCAATCCCATGTTCCGCGAGACCGCCTGCCTGGTGCTGATGCCGCACGCCGTGTTCTTCGGCATCCAGGGCCTGTGGGTCGCGCGCTGGCTGAACGACGTGGCGCACTTCGACCAGCAGGCCATCGCCTGGCTGCTTTACCTCGGCATGGCGGCTGTCATCTTCGGCGCCATCTCGGTCGGCATGATCACTGAATGGGCCGCGCGCAAAAACATCGCGCCGCTCAGCGTGGCGGCCGCCGGCATCGCCCTCTACATCGCCATCCAGTGCGGCTTCGTGCTGGACTGGGCGCCCAGCTACCAGCTGCTGTCGGTGCTGTTTACGCTGGTGGGCACCATCACCGGAATCGAGTACGCCATCGTCGCGCAGGCCATGCCGCCGGCGCTCACCGGACGCGCCTCCACGTGCCTGAACCTGTTGATATTCCTGGGCGCGTTCGCCGTGCAGGCGGGCTTCGGCGCCATCGTCGGACTGTGGCGGCCGGACGCCTTGCAGCACTATCCGGCCGTGGCTTACCGTACCGCGTTCGGCGTGCTGGTGCTGCTGCAACTGGCCGGGCTGGTACGCTTCCTTGCGCGCCGCCGGGGTCGCTCCGCGCGATCCGGTAAAATGGCGGCTATCAACTCCAAGGAAGATTATGAAACTGGTTCGTTACGGCCGTCCCGGCAAAGAGAAGCCCGGCCTGATTGATGATGAAGGCAAGCTGCGCGACCTGTCCGGCGTGATCGATGACATCGGTCCCGAGCAGCTGTCCGACAAGGCCATCAAGAAGCTGTCCAAGATCGCGCACGCGGACCTGCCGCTGGTGCGCGGCAATCCGCGCATGGGCGTACCGGTGGCGAAAGTGGGCAAGTTCATCGGCATCGGTCTGAACTACTACGATCATGCAGCCGAGATGAATCTGCCGATTCCGAAGGAACCGATCGTGTTCATGAAGGCCACCACCTGCCTGTCCGGCGCGGACGATCCCGTGATGCTGCCGAAGGGTTCCAGGAAGACCGACTGGGAAGTGGAGCTGGGCATCATCATTGGTACGCGCGCGCGCTATGTGAGCGAGGCCGACGCCGAGAAGCACATCGCCGGCTACTGCGTGGTCAACGACCTGTCCGAACGCGAGTACCAGCTGGAGCAGGGCTCGCAGTGGGACAAGGGCAAGGGCTGCGACACCTTCGGTCCGGTCGGTCCATGGCTGGTGACGCGCGACGAGGTCTACCACATCGACAAGCTGGACCTGTACCTGGAACTGAACGGCAAGCGCATGCAGACCGGCAGCACCGAAAACATGATCTTCTCGGTGCGCCAGATCGTCAGCTACCTGTCGCAGTACATGACGCTGGAACCGGGCGACGTGATCGCCACCGGCACGCCGCCCGGCGTGGGCAACGCGCGCAAGCCGAAGCGCTTCCTGAAGAAGGGCGACTTCATGCGCCTCGGTATCGCCGGCCTGGGCGAACAGCAGCAGGACGTCATCGCTTACCAGCAGTATTGACCGCGGCGGGCCAGGCGCTTGCACGGCTGCGCATTTCGCAGGGAGGTTGTGGCGTAGCCCCGAGCGGCCACGTCACGCCAGCGCCCTGGCCAGCGCCTCCTGCAGCCGCCCCACGATCTCCGCCAGCTCCGCCTCGGTGGCGATGAAGGGTGGCGCCAGCAGCACATGGTCGCCGCGCTCGCCGTCGATGGTGCCTCCCATCGGATACACCATCAGCCCGCGCCCCATGGCCGCCTCCTTGACCGCCGCATGCATCCTGGCGGCCGGCGCGAACGGCTCCTTGCTCTCGCGTTCTTGCACCAGCTCCAGCGCCCAGAACAGCCCCCGTCCCCGGATATCGCCCACGTGCGGATGGTTGCCGAAAGCCTCCTTCAGCATGCGCCGGAACGCCGCCCCGCGCACGGTCACCGCGCCCAGCAGGCAGTCGCGCTGGATCACGCGCTGCACCGTCAGCGCCGCCGCCGCAGCCACCGGGTGGCCGATGTACGTGTGCCCGTGCTGGAACACACCGCTGCCTTCGCGGATGCGCTGCACCACGTGTTCGCGGGCCAGCACCGCGCCGATCGGCTGGTAGCCGGCGCCCAGCCCTTTGCCCAGCGCCACCAGGTCCGGCAGCACGTTTTCCTGCTCCACCGCGTACAGCGTGCCGGTGCGGCCCATGCCGCACATCACCTCGTCGGCGATCAGCAGCACGCCGTACTTGTCGCACAGCGCGCGCACGCCCTTGAAGTAGCCGGGCGTGGCGGTAATGGCGCCGCCGGTGGCGCCCACCACCG
>NZ_BAAKJE010000128.1:0-35898 GCF_059704565.1 Massilia sp. NBRC 108631 | reverse complement strand
AATGGGGTCAGGGTTAATATTGCAAAAATAATTAACCCTGACGCCATTTTGGTTTACGGCATTATTGCGGCCAGATTTCGGCGAGGCGCAGCAGGTTGGTGGTGCCGGGTTGGCCGAAGGGAGTGCCGGCGGCGATGGCGATCTGGTCGCCGGTCTTGACGAAGCCCTCGCGCAGTGCGGTACGGCACGCTGCGGCCACCATCTCGTCCACGCTGTGTACGTCCGCGCTGACGGTGCTGTGCACGCCCCAGGCCAGCGCCAGCCGGCGCGCGGTGTCGCGGTTGGGAGTGATGCTGACGATCGGTGCGGCCGGCCGCTCGCGTGCTGCGCGCAGGCTGCTGTGGCCGGAGGTAGTGTAGGTGACCGTGGCGACCACGCCGATGATCTGCGTCACGTCGCGCAGCGCGGCGCAGATGGCGTCGCCCTTGGTCGCCAGCGGCGCTTCGTGCTGGGCGTCGATCAGTGCCCGGTAGGAGGGGTCGCGCTCGACCTCGGAGATGATGCGGTTCATGATGGCGACCGCCTGCACGGGGTAGGCGCCGCTGGCCGACTCGGCCGAGAGCATCACCGCGTCCGCGCCTTCGTACACGGCGTTGGCGACGTCGGATGCTTCGGCGCGGGTCGGCACCGGGGCGCTGATCATCGATTCAAGCATCTGCGTGGCCACCACGACCGGTTTGCCATGCTTGCGGCACATGCGCACGATGCGTTTCTGGACGCCGGGCACGCGCTCGGGCGGCAGTTCCACGCCCAGGTCGCCACGGGCAACCATCACGGCGTCCGATGCGGCGACGATCTCTTCCAGCCGGTCCAGCGCGGCCGGCTTCTCCAGCTTGGACAGCACGCCGGCGCGGCCTTTGACGATGGCTTGCGCTTCCTTCACGTCCTCCGGGCGCTGCACGAAGGACAGGGCGATCCAGTCCACGCCGAGGTCGAGCGCGAAGTCCAGGTCCTGGCGGTCCTTGACGGTCAGCGCGGGGATGGGCAGCACGGCGTCCGGCACATTCACGCCTTTTCGGTCGGACAGCACGCCGCTGTTGACCACGCGGGTGCGGATGGAGGTGGCGTCGCTGGCCAGCACTTCGAGGCGGATCTTGCCGTCGTCCAGCAGCAGCGATTGGCCGGCGGTCACCGCGGCGAACAGTTCGGGATGCGGCAGGCACACGCGCGTGGCGTCGCCCTGGTCCGGATTCTGGTCGAGCACGAATTCGGCGCCGGCATTGACGTTCACCTTGCCGCCGCTGAATTGGCCGATGCGCAGCTTGGGGCCTTGCAGGTCGGCCAGGATGGCGATCGGGCGGCCCAGTTCCTGTTCGATGTCGCGCACGATGTTGTAGCGCAGTTGGTGGTCGGCGTGGCTGCCGTGGCTGAAGTTGAAGCGAAATACGTCGGCGCCTGCTTCGAACAGCGCTTTGATGGTGCTGCGTTCGGAGCTGGCTGGGCCCAGGGTGGCCACTATTTTGGCTTTACGTTCACGGCGCATGATTGGTCTCTATTGTTTTCGAAGGACGGGGTTTTGGACGGGCAAAGCGAACGCGCCGTGCTGGGAGCACGGCGCGCGGGGCATTACAGGATGAGGATGGCGCGGAAGTCGTTGACGTTGGTGCGGGTCGGACCGCTCACCACCAAATCGTCCAGCGCACTGAAGAAGCTGTAGGCGTCGTTGTTGGCCAGCAGGGCCTTGCCGCTGACGCCTTTGGCGTCGGCACGGGCCAGCGTGCCGGGCGCGTACAGGGCGCCGGCGTTGTCTTCCGAACCGTCGATGCCGTCGGTATCGCAGGCGATGGCGTGCACGCCGGGCGCCGCTTCCAGGGCCAGCGCGAGGCTGAGCAGGAATTCGACGTTGCGCCCGCCACGGCCGTTGCCGCGCACGGTGACGGTGGTTTCGCCGCCGGACAGAATCACGCAGGGACGCTGGAATGGCTGGCCGCGCGCGATGACCTGGCGCGCCAGGGCGGCGTGCATCAGGCCGATGTCGCGCGCTTCGCCTTCGATGCCGTCGGACAGGATATAGGGGGTGATGCCGGCGTCGCGCGCCTTGTCGGCGGCCGCTTCCAGCGCGTCCTGCGCGGTGGCGATGACGTGGTGGCTGTTGCGTTCGAAGCGCGGGTCGCCCGGTTTCGGCGTTTCGCTGGCGGGCGATTCGAGGTGGGCGTGCACGCTTTGCGGGATGTCGATCTTGTACTTGCGCAGGATGGCCAGCGCTTCGGCGCTGGTGCTGGCGTCCTGCAGCGTGGGGCCGCTGGCGATCACGCGCGGGTCGTCGCCCGGTACGTCGGAGATCAGCAGCGTGACCACGCGCGCTTTGCCGCAGGCCAGGGCCAGGCGGCCGCCCTTGATGGCCGACAGGTGTTTGCGCACGCAGTTCATTTCGCCGATCGCGGCGCCGCTGCGCAGCAGGGCTTTGTTCAGGGCTTGTTTCTCGGCCAGCGTGATGCCTTCGGCGGGCAGGGCGAGCAGGGCTGAGCCGCCGCCGGAGATCAGGCACAGTACCAGGTCGTCTTCGGTCAGCCCTTGCACCATGTCGAGCATGCGCGCGGCGGCCTGCCGGCCGGCTTCGTCGGGCACGGGGTGGGACGCTTCGACTACCTCGATCTGTTCGGTCCTGGCGCCGTGGCCGTAGCGGGTGACGACCAGTCCGGACAAGGGGCCGTTCCAGTTGCGCTCGACCGCTTCCGCCATCGCCGCCGCGCCTTTGCCTGCGCCGATGACGAGGGTTCTGCCGTTGACGGGGGGCTGCGGCAGGAATTCTGCCAGCAGCGTGCGCGGATGCACGGCGCTGATGGCCGTGTTGTACAGGTCGAGCAAGAACTGGCGAGGGTCTGGAACGGACATGATGGGATTCTCTCTTCGTTGTTTCTGTTTCGGGCGGAGCTGGCGGGTTAGGCGCTGCGCGCTAACCCGCCCTACGGCGTGTCGGTATGCATAGGGTGGGTCAGGCAGAACGCCGTAACCCGCCATGGCATCAACCCTGCGCGATCTTATGGTTGGACATCAGCTCGATGGCCTGGCACAGCGCGGAGTGGTCCAGGCCCGACAGGCCATTGGCGGCGCAGGCGTTCATCAGTTCCTGGGTGTTGGCGGTGTTGGGCAGCGATACGCCCAGCTGCTTGGCGCCTTGCAGGGCCAGGTTCAGGTCCTTCTGGTGCAGCTGGATGCGGAAGCCCGGATTGAACGAACGCTTGACCATGCGCTCGCCGTGCACTTCCAGGATGCGCGAGGAGGCGAAGCCGCCCATCAGCGCTTCGCGCACCTTGGCAGGATCGGCACCGGCCTTGGAGGCGAACAGCAGCGCTTCGGCCACGGCCTGGATGTTCAGCGCCACGATGATCTGGTTGGCCACCTTGGTGGTCTGGCCGTCGCCGTTGCCGCCGACCAGGGTGATGTTCTTGCCCATCAGGTCGAACAGCGGCTTGACGGTGTCGAACGCTTCGGCAGGGCCGCCGACCATGATGGTCAGCGAGGCCGCCTTGGCGCCCACTTCGCCGCCGGAGACCGGCGCGTCCAGGTAGGCGCAGCTTTTCTTGTTGATCTTCTTGGCGAATTCCTTGGTGGCGATGGGCGAGATGGAGCTCATGTCGACCACGATCTTGCCGGCCGTGAGGCCGGCTGCCACGCCGTTTTCGGCGAACAGGGCTTCTTCAACGTGCGGGGTGTCCGGCACCATCAGGAAGATGATGTCGGCGCGCTTGGCCACTTCGGCGGCCGAGGTGCACACGGTGGCGCCGCCGTCGATCAGGTTGGCTGGCGGGTTCTTGATGTCATGCAGGTACAGCTTGTGGCCGCCGGCTTGCAGGTGGCCTGCCATTGGGGCGCCCATGATGCCCAGTCCGATGAATCCGAGGTTTGCCATGATATTTTCTCCTAGTGGTTTTTAAGTTTAAGCAGCCAGTTTCTGGATCCAGCCCAGGCCTTCTTCGGTGCCGTTTTGCGGCTTGTACTCGCAGCCGATCCAGCCGTCGTAGCCGATCTGGTCCAGGTAGTTGAGCAGGTAGCGGTAGTTGATCTCACCCGTGCCCGGCTCGAAGCGGCCTGGATTGTCTGCCAGCTGGATATGCTTGATGACGGACTGGTTGGCCTTGATGGTGTTGGCCAGTTCGCCTTCCATGCGTTGCATGTGATAGATGTCGTACTGCAGGAACAGGTTGTCCGAACCCACCGCTTCAATCAGTTCAAGGCCCTGGCGGGTGCCCGACAGGAAGAAGCCCGGGATGTCGAAGGTGTTGATCGGCTCGATCAGCAGCGGGATGCCGGCCTTCTTCAGGGCGGCGGCCGCGAACTTCAGGTTCTTCACCAGCGTTTCCTGCGCCTTGGCGCGCTCCACGTTGGGCGGCAGGATGCCGACCAGGCAGTTGATGCGCTGCGTGCCCAGTGCTTTCGCGTAGCGCAGCGCCATCTCCACGCCGTATTCGAACTCGCTCACCCGGTCCGGCAAGCAGGCGATGCCGCGTTCGCCGCCAGCCCAGTGGCCGGCCGGCAGGTTGTGCAGCACCATCTCCAGCTGGAACTGGTGCAGTTTCTCGGACAGCTGTTCCGGTTCGAAGTCGTACGGAAACAGGAACTCCACGCCCTTGAACCCGGCGCGCGAGGCGGCGCCGAAGCGGTCCAGGAAGTGCAGTTCGTTGAACAGCATGGTGAGGTTGGCGGCGAATTTAGGCATGGTCTACTCCTTACGCGACATCCAGGATGTCGTTGAATTCATTGATGGCGTTGATCTCGGTACCCATGGCGATGTTGGTCACGCGCTCCAGGATGATCTCGACCACGACAGGCACGCTGAATTGCGCCATCAGTTCGCGGGCACGTTCGAACGCAGGGATGATGTCGTCCGGCTTGTGCACGCGGATCGCCTTGCAGCCCAGGCCTTCGACCACGGCAACGTGGTCCACGCCGTAGCCGTTCAGTTCCGGCGCGTTCACGTTCTCGAAGGCCAGTTGCACGCAGTAGTCCATGTCGAAGCCGCGCTGCGACTGGCGGATCAGGCCCAGGTAGCTGTTATTGACCAGCACGTGGATGTAAGGCAGCTTGAATTGCGCGCCCACGGCCAGCTCTTCGATCAGGAACTGGAAGTCGTAGTCGCCCGAGATCGCGACGATGTCGGTGGTCGGATCGGCGGCCCGGACCCCCAGCGCGGCGGGGATGGTCCAGCCCAGCGGACCGGCCTGGCCGCAGTTGATCCAGTTGCGCGGCTGGTACACATGCAGGAACTGCGCGGCGGCGATCTGCGACAGGCCGATGGCCGACACGTAGCGGGTGTTGCGGCCGAAGTAGTTGTTCATTTCTTCGTACACGCGCAGCGGCTTGACCGGCACTTCGTCGTAGTGGGTCTTGCGCAGCATGGTGCGCTTGCGTTCCTGGCACTGGTGTACCCAGCCGGTGCGGTCCTTCAGCTTGCCGGCGGCCTTCCATTCCTTGGCCACTTCGACCAGCAGTTCCAGCGCGTAGCCGGCGTCCGAGACGATGCCCAGGTCGGGACCGAAGACGCGGCCGATCTGGGTCGGTTCAATGTCGATGTGGACGAAGCTGCGGTCGGCTGTGAACACGTCCACCGAGCCGGTGTGGCGGTTGGCCCAGCGGTTGCCGATGCCGATCATGAAGTCCGACGCCAGCACGGTGGCGTTGCCGTAGCGGTGCGAGGTTTGCAGGCCCGCCATGCCGGCCATCAGCGGGTGGTCGTCGGGGATGGTGCCCCAGCCCATCAGGGTCGGGATCACCGGCACGTTGACGATCTCGGCGAATTCCTGCAGCAGCGCCGAGGCGTTGGCGTTGATGATGCCGCCGCCGGCGGTGATCAAGGGCTTGTCGGCATCGTTCAGCATGCCCAGCGCTTTTTCAACCTGGGCGCGGGTGGCGCGCGGCTTGTACACTGCCATCGGCTCGTAGGTCTCGGGATCGAACTCGATCTGCGCCATCATCACGTCGAACGGCAGGTCGATCAGCACCGGGCCCGGACGGCCCGAGCGCATCAGGTGGAACGCTTGCTGGAAAGCGCGCGGCACCTGGGCCGGTTCCAGCACGGTGGTGGCCCACTTGGTGACCGGCTTGGCGATGGACGAGATGTCGACCGCCTGGAAGTCTTCCTTGTGCATGCGGGCACGCGGGGCCTGGCCGGTAATGCACAGGATAGGAATCGAGTCGGCCTGGGCCGAGTACAGGCCGGTGATCATGTCGGTGCCGGCGGGACCGGAGGTGCCGATGCACACGCCGATGTTGCCGGCGGCGGCGCGGGTGTATCCTTCTGCCATGTGCGAGGCGCCTTCCACGTGGCGGCCCAGGATGTGCTTGATGCTGCCGTTCTTCTTCAGCGCCGCGTACAGCGGGTTGATGGCCGCGCCCGGTACGCCGAATGCGACCGAAATGCCTTCTTTTTGCAGTACGTGGACCGCCGCTTCGGCTGCCGTCATCTTTGCCATGGTGTTCTCCTAAGTTATGTGCAAATACCGTTGTTGATGTTTTGTATGCTATAGGCGATCTCCTCGCTTGATAAGACAACAAAATATCCGTTTATTCGATACTCTGAGTATGGAATAATGTCCGCATGGATAAACTCAAACAAATCGAAGCTTTTGTGGCGGTGGTGGAGAAGGGCAGCCTGGCGCGCGCGGCGCTGGTGCAGAACATCACGCCGGTGATGCTGGGGCGCCGTATCGACGCGCTGGAGAAGCGCCTCGGCGTGAAACTGATGCACCGCACCACGCGCCATCTGACGCTCACCGAGCAGGGCAATGTGTTCCTGGACGACTGCCGCAAGCTGCTATCGGACTTCGAGGTGGCCGAGCGCAATATTTCGGAGGGGCGGCACAAGGCCACCGGCCACCTGATTGTGTCCGCGCCGGCCTCGTTCGGGCGCCAGCATGTTGCGCCGCACGCGCCGGCCTTCCTGGCCGCCAACCCGGAGGTGCAGATCTCCTTTAACCTGACCGACCAGGTGATCGACCTGGTGCGCGAGGGTTACGACCTGGGCATCCGCATCGGCGGCGTGATCGACCCGAGTTTCGTGGCGGTCAAGCTGGCCAAGAACCGGCGTGTTGTATGCGGGACACCGGATTACTTCGACCGCCACGGCATTCCGCGCACGCTGGACGACCTGGCGCACCATAATTGCCTGGCTTTCAACCTGCAGGGCGGGCAGCAGCGCGGCTGGTATTTCCAGCAGGGCGGCAAGCCGGTGACCATCAAGGTGCAGGGCAACCTGGATTGCAACGACGGCGAACTACTGCACCGCTGGGCGTGCGAGGGGCTGGGGCTGGCGTGGCGCTCGACCTGGGAAATCCAGGCGCAGCTGGCCGAGGGCAGCCTGATCACTGTGCTGGACGACTTCGCGCTGCCGGACTACGACATCATGGCGGTTTATCTACAGCAAAGACACCTGCCTGCCAAGATACGTTTCTTTATAGATGAGTTAAAGGCGGTTTACGCGCAAACAGGGTATTGGACACGCAACAGATAGTGGAAAATCGTTTTGTCGGTGTAATTGTTGTGGGTACACTGAAACATAGGGCCGCGTAAGACGGCATTCCAACATCATTCCCGGGAGTTTCGCATGGCCTTGCTGAGCCGTCTGTCGATCAAGAACAAACTCATGCTGAGCATGGGCCTCTGTCTGCTGCTGTTCATTATCATTTCCTCCACGCTCAGCATCGTCATGAGCAGCAGCAACAGCCGCGAACGCGTGGTGGAACAAGAGTTGCCGGCGCAGATAGGCGAAATCCGCAACGACATCCTGCGCCAGATTACGCAGCCCCTGTCGGTATCGCTCACCACCGCCAACAACACCTTCCTGCACGACTGGGAAGACGCCGGCGTGCCCGACGAAGGGCTGGAAGCGTGGAAGAAGGCGGCCAAGCAGCTCAAGGCCAAGAACCAGGCCGCCACCGTGTTCTGGATTTCGCACAGCACCGGCAAGTACTTTACCGATGCCGGCTACGACCGCACCCTGAGCAAGGACAAGCCGGGCGACCAGTGGTTCTACGGATTCCTCGACGGTAACAAGGCCTACACGCTGGACCTGGACAAGGACATCAGCGCCGATAGCTATATGCTGTTCATTAACACCCGCGTACAGACGGCCACCGGCAAGCTGGCCGTGGCCGGCCTGGGGCTGAGCGTGAACTCGCTGGCCCAGACGGTGCGCGCCTACAAGCTGGGCAAGTCCGGCTACGTCTACCTGGTGCGCGCCAACGGCACCCTGATCGTGCACCGCGATCCGGCGCTGGGCGACGGCAAACACCAATTGAAGGACGTGCCGGGCTTCACCCCGGAACTGCAGAAAACCCTGCTGAACGGAGAGAAATTCGCGCACAGCACCTATAACGGCGCCAACGGCAAGCAGTTCGTCGCGTCGTCCTATGTGCCCGAGCTGAACCTGTACGTGCTGGCCGAGGTGCCGGAGTCTGAAGTGCTGGGCAATATCGTGCGCTCGGCCACCGTGTCGTCGCTGATCGCGGCGCTGGTGGGCGGCGGCATCGGCCTGTTCGCCATCTATCTGATTGCCCGCGCGATTGCCGCGCCGGTGATGCGCGCCGCCGAGATGCTGGGCGATATCGCCAGCGGCGACGGCGACTTGAGCCGCCGCATGCCGGTGGAGTCGGAGGACGAAATCGGCGCGCTGGCGGCGGCGTTCAACCGCTTCGTCTCTTCGCTGAACGGCACCATCCTCAAGGTGCGCGACAGTACCCATTTGATCGCCACTGCGTCCAGCCAGATCGCCACCGGCAACTTCGATCTGTCTGCGCGTACCGAACACCAGGCGTCCAACCTGGAGGAAACCGCGGCCGCGATGGAGGAACTGACTTCCACCGTCAAGCAGAACAGCTCCAATGCGGAAGAGGCCAACAAGCTGGTGGCCGCCACCACCTCGGCTGCGGTGAAGGGCGGCACGGTCGTCACGCAGGTGGTGGACATGATGGGCGAGATCACCGAAAGCTCGCGCAAGATGTCGGACATTATCGGTGTCATCGACGGCATCGCTTTCCAGACCAATATCCTGGCGCTGAATGCGGCCGTGGAAGCGGCGCGGGCGGGCGAACAGGGGCGCGGCTTTGCAGTGGTGGCGTCCGAGGTGCGCAACCTGGCGCAGCGCTCGGCGGCTGCGGCCAAGGAGATCAAGGAATTGATCGTCGACTCGGTCGGCAAGGTGGAGGCCGGCGGCAAGCTGGCCGACACGGCGGGCGCCGCCATGTCCGAGATCGTCGCCTCGGTGCAGCACGTCGCCACGCTGATGGTGGAGATCACCTCGGCCAGCCACGAACAAAGCGACGGCATCGGCCAGGTCAACCAGTCTATCATCCAGATGGACGACGCCACGCAGCAGAACGCCGCGCTGGTGGAACAGGCCGCCGCCGCCGCGCAATCGCTGCAAGAGCAGGCCGCGCGGCTGGACCAGGTGGTGGGTATCTTCAAGCTCGAAGAAGCCGGCGCCACCTACGGTGGCGGCGCCAGCACCAGCACCAGCACCAGCACCAGCACCGCACTCGCGCTGCGCTAAGCGCCGCTGGACGGTATGCCGCAGGCGGTTAGGCCGGGGCTTCGCTCCGGCCGTAAGCCGCCGGAGCCGTCACGGACATCAAGCGTGCGCCGTCCCCAACTCATCTTCCGCCGCCCGCGCCAGCGCCTGCGGCTCCACATCCATGGCGCGCAAGGCGCGCGCAGCGAGGCTGTGCTGCATGCCCGCCGCCGCCAGCAGCACGTGCGCGCCGCACAGCGCGGTCGACGAGCGCTTTGCCAGTTCCGGCAGCGCCTGCATCAGCGCTTGTCCGGAAGGCTGCGAATCAAACAGCGCCGCCGGCTGGCCCGCGATCGGCGCCGGTGCGCCGACTCCGCCGGCATCGATGCCCAGCTTCTTCAGCGCGTCCACGTGCTGCCCCGCCAGCGCCCTGCGGTACGCGTCCGCATCCTTGCCCAGCCGCTCGAACACGCGCCGCGCCGACCCATCATCGAGCTCCAGGGCAGACAGCACATAGTGCTCCGCCCCCGGGTGCTCCTGGCCCGCCACGCGCGCGTGGCCTTCCGCGCCTTCGCACAGCGATTTGATCGTGCGCATATCCTGCAGGTGCTGCTTAAACTTGGAAAACATCGATAGCCTCCTAAAGTCAATTAATCCCGCGCCAGGCTGCCCGCGTGCTTCTTGTGCGCGGCTTGCCTGGTGACGCCGAGCGCCTCCGCAACCTGGGCCCATGTCCAGCCATCCGCGATGGCCTGCCTGACCGCCTTGCGCTCGAGTTGATCGGCCATCGCGCGCAGGGCTACCACTGCGGCCAGCGCATCGGATGGTTCTTCGGGAAGAGTGAGTGTGTGGAGATCAGGCATGCGTCAACTTTAGTTGACGCATGTGGGGTTGTCAACCAAAGTTGACGAGATTTTTTGCTGCAGGTTTTAGAACAGCTTGCTCAGGTCCGGACGGGTGGCCAGCGCCTGCTTGACGATGGCGGTGACTTTTTCGCGCTCGGCGCCTTGCAGCGGCTGGCGCGGACGGCGCACGTTCTCGTTGCCCACGCCGGCCAGCGCTTCCACCAGCTTCAGGTTCTGCACCAGCTTGGTCGACACGTCCAGGTGCAGCAGCGGCATGAACCACTGGTACAGCTTCAGCGCTTCGTCGTAGCGCTTGGCTTTCATCAGCTTGTACAGCGCCACGGTCTCGGCCGGGAAGGCCACCACCAGGCCGGCCAGCAGGCCGTCCGCGCCCACCGCCAGGCCTTCGAAGGACAGGTCGTCCACGCCCATGAACAGCTGGTAGCGCGTGCCCACGGCATTGCGCAGGTCGGTGATGCGGCGGATATTGTCGGTCGATTCCTTGATGGCGACGATGTATTCGCAATCCGCCAGTTCCTGGAAGTCTTCCGGCGTCAGGTCCACCTTGTAGGTGACCGGATTGTTGTACACCATGATGGGCAGCCTGGCCGCCGCCGCGATGGTGCGCAGGTTGTCCTTGGCTTCGCGCGCGTCCGCCGCGTACAGCACGGATGGCATCACCATGAAGCCGTCCACGCCCAGTTCGCGCGCCTGCTCGACGAAGCGGATCGCATTGGCGGTGCGGGTTTCGCTCACGTTGGCCAGCACCGGCACGCGGCCGTTGGCAACCTTGATGGCGGTCTTGGTGACAGCCAGTTTCTCGTCGAAGGACAAGGTGCTGGCCTCGCCCAGCGAGCCGCAGGTGACCAGGCCGTGCACGCCGTTCTGGATCTGGAACTCAAAGTGCTTTTCCATTTCGGCGTGGTCGAGTTCCTCGTTGGGGTGGAACTTGGTGGTCACTGCCGGGAATATGCCCTGCCATTTTGCTGCGCTCATGCTGATCTCCTGGGTGGGTTATGGTTGGATGATGATGCTATCGACGCGTGCCGGTGTAATCGGAACGCGAACCGAATCGGGGCGCCAGCCGTACAGCGTGGCGGTGGCGCTGCCGCAGATGCGGCCCTGGCAAGGGCCCATGCCGCAGCGCGTGTGTAGCTTGGCACTGCGCCAGCTGTCGTGCTGGCGCAGCTCGCCATGGCAAACGTCTTCGCAGCGGCAGACGATGGTGCTGTCGTCCGCCAGTGCGCGAATTTCGGGTCGCAGGGCAAAGGCGCGCGCGAGGCGCCGCGCAAATGCCTGCCAGCGGCTGCGGGTGCTGATGAAGGGGAGGGCCAAGTCCTGCCTGCCGGCCGCGGCCAGGCCGGCGATGCGGCCCTCGGCCAGCGCCTTGTCCACACCGCCCACGCCCGTGCCTTCGCCGGCGCAGTAGATGCCGGGCACGGTGGTCTGCTGCCAGGTGTCGGTCCGCACCGCTTGCGTGTCCGGAATGATGGCGCAGCCGAGCGCCATCGCCAGTTCGGGATTGGGCACCAGGCCGTAGCCGCAGGCCAGGTAGTCGCAGGCGATGATCTGCGTGCGGCCGCCGCTTTGCAGTTCGACGCTGTGCAACTGTGCTGGCGGTTGCCCTGCCTGGCCGCTAGCCGAGCCGGCTGCGCCGTTGGCCGCGCTATTGCTAGCCTTGGCGGCGGTCACGTAGCTGTCGCGGTGGTACGGGATGCCGCGCAGGCTGCGCCACAGCTTCAACGCCTGTGCGATCTTGGATGGCGTGGCGAGCAGGCCGAGGGCGAAGCGCGCCAGCTGTGGCTTGGCCGCCTGTTCGGCGATGGCGACAACCTGCGCGCCACGTTCGGTCAGCGTGGCGGCGACGGCCAGCAGCAGCGGGCCCGAGCCGGCGACGACCACGCGCTTGCCCGCTACCGGAAAGCCGCCCTTGGCGAGCGCCTGCAGGCCGCCGGCGCCGGTGACGCCGGGCAGGGTCCAGCCGGGGAAGGGCAGCAGCAGTTCGCGCGCGCCTGTGGCGAGGATCAGGCGCTGGTAGTGCAGCACGGCGGCGGCATCGGGCGACTGCACCAGCAGCTGGCCGTCGGCGGGCGCATACAGCACGCGGTGGTGCTGCATGAAGGTGATGTTGGGCGCGGCCTGCAGTTCGTTCAACAGCGCAATGGCGCGCCCGTCCTGCTGCTGATGCGCGCCGCCGCGCCAGATCTGGCCACCGGCCAGCGGATTGTCGTCCACCACGCCGATGCGGGCGTTCGGCGCCGCCGCAGCCGCCGCGTGCGCCGCGGCCAGACCGGCCGGTCCGGCGCCGATGACGAGGATGTCGAACAGCTGCGTCATGCCGCGTCCTCCGCGAGCGGAATGCGAACCTGCATGCCTGGCGCGCACGGCGTCTGGCAAGCCAGCTGGTGGGCGCGGCCGTCTATCGTCACGCGGCATTCATGGCACACGCCCATGCCGCACAAGGGGCCGCGCAGCATGCCGCTGACGGAGCGCCGGGTGACAGCGGCACCTGCCGTGTGTACGGCGATGGCGGCCACCACCGTGCTGCCTGCAGGGACGGTGACGGTCTGGCCGTCTATCGCGAGGCTGATCAGCTCAGGCATGCGCGCTCCTCATTTGCGAAAAGCGGGCCGGCAGATAGGGCAGCGCCGGGATGGCGGCGCTTTCGTCCAGCATCTGCGCGGCCAGCAGCTGCGCGGTGGCGAGCGAGGTGGTGATGCCGAGGCCTTCATGGCCGGTGGCCAGCCACAGGCCGGGGCGGGCAGGGTGGGGGCCGATAATGGGCAGGCCGTCCGGGCTGGCGGCGCGCAGCCCGGTCCAGCAGCGCAGCACGTTCATGCCGGCCAGCGCGGGCGTGAAGGCGGCGGCGTGGCGCAGCATGCGGGCCATCATGGCGTGGTCCACGGCGGAGTCTGTGGTGCCGAACTGGCGCGAGGAGCCGATCAGGATCTGGCCCGTGGGGCGGGGCTGCAAATTGAACGCCACCGAGTCGCCGCTGGCGGCATGGGCGCTCTTGATGTAGCCCAGCTCCACCAGCTGGTGACGGATAAACCCGGGGTAGCGGTCGGTAATGGCAACGTGGCCCTTTTTCGGCTGCACCGGCAGGTCGGCCAGCAGCGCCGATGAGCGCGAACCCGCAGCCAGCACGATGCGTCCGGCCTGCAGGCGTGTGCCGTCCGCCAGGACGACGCCATTGCCGCCTTCAAGATGCTGAACCGTGCCGCTGAGCAGCCGGGCGCCGCGTGCGATGGCGCGGTCCATCAGGATGCGCGCGCTCTTGGGCGGGTAGACCAGGCCGTCGCCATCGACCAGCAGGCCGCCGGCCAGGCCGGGCCGCAGCTGCGGCTCGCGTTCGTACAATCTTTGCGCATCGAGCATGCGGCACGGCAGGCCATGCGCCGTCATGGTTTGCGCCTTGACGCGCGCTGCGGCCATCTCTTCATCATCGGCGGCAACCCAGATGGTGCCGCATTGGCTGTACTCGTGCCGGCCCGGCTGCCCGGCCACAAACTCGCGCCACAGCTCCAGCGACCATGCCGATAGCGCCAGCTCGGCCGCATTGTCGTCCATCACCACCAAGTGCCCCATGCCGGCCGCCGTTGCGCCGGAACCGACCACCTCCTGCTCGACCACCGTCACGCGCAGACCGCGCGTCGACAGCGCATCCGCGCAAGCCGCGCCGATAATGCCCGCGCCGACGATCAACACGTCCGGCAAGCTCACCGTATGCCCCACACCAGCGGGTCGGACGGATCGAGTATCAGCGTGGCCTGCGAGTTCACCCAGGCCTGGCCGCGTATGCTCGGTATCAGCTTGCCGCCGTCGTAACGGTAGGTGCCCTCGAACACGCTGCCGACAATGCTCTCCTGCCGCCACACCGCGCCTTCGGCCAGCTTGCCGTCTGCCGCCAGGCAGGCCAGCTTCGCGCTGGTGCCGGTGCCGCAGGGGGAACGGTCGTAGGCGTTGCCGGGGCAGAGCACAAAGTTCCGGCTGTCCGCGCTGGACGAAGGCGCAAACAGTTCGATGTGGTCGATCTCCGCGCCGTCCGCGCCGGTGATGCCCGCCGCGGCCAGCGCCTTGCGCACGGCGGAGGTAAACGCCGTCAGTGCGCCCGCATTCGATACATGCAGCTCCTGCCCATGCTCTGCCACCAGGAAGAACCAGTTGCCGCCCCAGGCCACGTCGCCCGTCACGCCGCCATGGCCGGGCACCCGCACCGTCACCGCGTGCCGCGCGCGGTAGGCCGCCACGTTTTCCACGGTCACGCTGCCGTCCGCGTGCAGCTCCGCTTCCACCACGCCCACCGGCGTATCGATGCGGTGCACGCCCACGCCGATACGGCCCATATAAGCCAGCGAAGCCACCAGCCCGATGGTGCCGTGCCCGCACATGCCGAGATAGCCGACGTTGTTGAAGAAGATGACGCCTGCTGCACAATCGGCCGCATGCGGCTGGCACAGCAGCGCGCCCACCAGCACGTCCGAACCGCGCGGTTCGCACACCACGGCGGAACGGAAGTTGTCGTGCTCGCGGCGCAGCAGTTCAAGGCGCTCATGCAACGGCCCGCTGCCGAGTTCCGGCCCGCCTGCGGTGACCAGGCGGGTCGGTTCGCCGCCGGTGTGGGAATCGATAATGGAGATGGTTTTCATGTTGAAATCATATGCCTTCCGCAGCCCGCCGTCTTGCAGGCGCTGCGCATCAAAGATGACGAAATCGGCACAATCGCCTTTCCGTCCGCAGGCCGTGCGAGAATGCGGCCATGGATACCGCAAAAACGGGAGGCGCCCGCCTGGCACTGGGCGCAAACATCGCCGACGTGTTCTTTGCCGAGCCGCTGTTCGACGCGCTGCCGGACGTGGTGTTTTTCGTCAAGGACGTGCAGGGCCGCTACGTGGTGGTGAACCAGACGCTGGTCAAGCGCTGCGGCTTGAAGCACAAGGATGCGCTATTGGGAAGGACCTCGGCCGAAGTGTTCGCGCGGCCCTTCGGCCAGAATTACCTGGCGCAGGACGAAGCGGTGCTGGCGGGCGGTGCGGAGATCGCGGACCAGCTGGAGCTGCACCTGTATCCGAACCGCGATCCAGGCTGGTGCCTGACCCGCAAGACCGCATTGCGCGGCGCGTCGGGCGCCATCGTCGGCCTGACCGGCATTTCGCGCGACCTGGCCATGGAGGACAGGAAGAATTCGGCCTACCACAAGGTGGCTGCGGCGGCGCGGCTGATACAGGAGCGCTACGACCAGCCGTTGCCGCTGCCGGAGCTCGCGCGCACGGCGAATATGTCGGTGGCGCAGCTGGAGCGCTATTTCCTGCGCATTTACCAGCTCACGCCGCGCCAGGTCATCATCAAGACCCGGGTGGATGCTGCATCGCGCATGCTGGCCGGGCCTGCCAGCGTGGCGGAGATTGCCATGGCGTGCGGATACGGCGACCACAGTGCTTTCACCCGCCAGTTTCGCGCCACCGTGGGGGTGACGCCGACTCAGTACCGGCGGGTTACGCTACGCTAGGCGCGCCCCGCCAACCCGCCCTGCAACACTATCCCAGCCGTACCTTTAGCCTTCCTCGCGCCAGCGGCGCAGCCACACGGCGCCGGCGATCATGGCCACGCCGGCGGCAACACCTATCCACAGCGACGGGGTGCCCAGCGTGCTCCAGGAGGCACTGAACAGGTCCGCGTTGCGCACGTGCTCCGCGCCTTCCTGCACCAGCTGGTTCGGATCGATCCGGCTGTGCATGAACCAGTTGCCGGGCGCCACGCCGAGCAGCATGCGGCTGACGATGTTCTCCATGAACCAGCCCGGCGCCATGCCCAGGCCGAAGATCTTGTTGGCCCAGGCGATCAATACCGCCGTCACCAGCGGCGCGCCCACCGCCCACAGGAACACCTTGGAGCGCGCCCAGCTCGACACCAGCAACAGCCAGCCCACGGTGGGCAGGGCCCACAGCACGTACACCGGCAGCAGGCCCAGGAGGCGCAGCGGCGACAGGTAGAAGGAGGGCGAGGACAGCACCGGGCCGATCAGGTTCACCCCGTGCATCGCCATGCTCACGCCCAGCAGCAGCGTAATCACCAGCGACAGCGCGATGCCGATCAACACGCTGACCAGCGGTATCGCCACCAGTGCCAGCGCCACCTTGGACAGCACCGTCATCTGGTCCGATACCGGCAGCGATTTCCAGAACAGCAGGCTGCGGTCGCGGCGGTCGTCGTGCAGCGCGCCGAGGCAGTAGAAGAACACCAGGAAGCCCAGGATAATCAGGATGGGCACCGAGAAGGCCATGTAGACGTCCGCCAGCATGGCGATGGTAGTGTCGCGCGCCTCGCCGCCCAGTTCCACGCTGATCTTGCTGGCGCTGCCCTCGAAGGCCATGTTGCGGCCCAGCAGCAGCCCGCCCAGCGTCAGCAGGGCGATCAGCCCGGCCACCACGGCAGGCGCCCACACCACCATGCCCTTGTGTTCCCAGAACTCGCGCTTGATCAGCCATTTCATCGTTTTCATTCGTAGCTCCCTTTCATGGTGGCGACAAACAGGTCCGCAACGCTCGGGGTGCGGATCTCGCCGAATTTTTCAAGCTGCGCGCGCGAAGCGCCGTCGAACAGCATCACTGCCTTGCCGAACACGCTGCGCTGCGTCATCGGCGCCAGCGCGTTGGCAGCGTTGATGTACTGCGGCTCCACCATCACTTCGGTGTAGCGGTCGCCGATTTCCTCCATCGACGCCGCCAGCGTGATCTTGCCGTCGCGGATGAACATCAGGTCGGTCAGGATGTTCTCCACTTCCTCGATCTGGTGGGTGGTGATGATGATGGTCTTGTTCTCGTCGAAGTAGTCCTCCAGCAGGTTGTGGTAGAACTGCTTGCGGTACAGGATGTCCAGCCCCAGCGTGGGTTCGTCCAGCACCAGCAGCTTGGCGTCGATCGCCATTACCAGCGCCAGGTGCAGCTGCACGATCATGCCCTTGGACATGGCCTTGACCTTCATGTCCGGTTCCAGCTTGGTGTGGGCGATGTAGCGCTCGGCCTTCTCGCGGTTGAAGCGCGGATGCACCCCTTCCACGAAATCGATGGCGTCCTTCACCTTCAGCCAGCGCGGCAGCACGGCCACGTCGGCGATGAAGCACACTTCGTTCATCAGCGCGTCGCGCTGCTTGCTCGGGTCCATGCCCAGCACCGACAGTTCGCCCTCGAAGCGGGTCAGGCCGAGGATGGCCTTGAGCGTGGTGGTCTTGCCCGAGCCGTTGGGGCCGATCAGGCCGACCACGCGGCCGGGCTGGATCTCGAAACTGGCTTCGTCCAGCGCCAGTTTCTTGCCATAGCGCTTGGTGAGGTTGCGGGCGGTGATCAGGGCGCTCATGCCGGCGCTCCCGGCTGCGTGCCAGGCTGTGAAGCGCGCAGCAGCTGCTCCAGGTCCAGCCCCAGGCGGCGGATGCGCTCCACCATGGCCGGCCATTCCTCGCGCACAAAGCGTTCGCGTTCGGTGGCCAGCAGTTTTTCGTGAGCGCCTTCGGTAACGTACATGCCTAACCCCCTTCGTTTTTCAACCAGGCTTTCGTCTACCAGTTCCTGGTAGGCCTTGGATACGGTAATCGGATTCAATTGGTAGTCGGCGGCGATCTGCCGCACCGAGGGCAGGGCGTCGCCGGGCTTGAGCAAGCCGTCCAGCATCATGCCGAGCACCCGCTCCTTGAGCTGGCGATAAATCGGCGCGTTGTCATTCCACATACATGCGTCCTCCTAGTGATGTGATGAAGTGGTGTTGTAGTGAACTATAACACTAGATTTGCGCACCGACGGTTTTTTTTTTGCATGCAGTCAGGACAGGCGTTGCAGCAGGGCGACGGCGTTGGCGGTGGCGGCGCCGGATGCGGTGTTGTCGAAGATGCACCAGGCGTCGTGGCCGTTGCCGGCGCGGCCGGCCAGGCTGACGGCGGCCTGGTCCAGGAATTCGCCGTCGTAGGACGAAAAGTAGACGCGCGGGCTGCCGTGAAGGCGGGCGTAGGTGGTGGCGGTGGTGGCCACGTGCGGGCCGGGCTGGCCGGCCGGCGGATCGGCGGTCACGCGCGTGACGGCGACATCGCTCAGCAGGGCGGTGGCGGCGCCGCCGAACCAGCTGGAATGGCGGGCTTCGCAGGCGAGCATGCAGCCGAAGTGTTGCCGGGCCAGCGTGAAGAATGTTGCGGCGAGGGCCGGGTCGAACTGCAGGCTGGGCGGCAGCTGGACCAGCACGCAGCCCAGTTTGGCGCCCAGGCCTGCCGCTTCGCCGGCGAAGCGCTGCATGGCCTCAGTGCAATCCGCCAGGCGCAGCTCATGCGTCATTTGCTTGGGCGCCTTGACGGCGAAACGGAAATCGTCCGGCACGCTGGCGGCCCAGCGTGCGTAGACCTGCGGCTGGTGCGGGCGGTAGAACGAGGAATTGATTTCGGTGGCGTTGAAGACGGCGGCGTACCGCTGCAAGTGGCTGCCTTCGGCGGGAAAGTCGCCGCTGGCCGCCCGTGGGATGGACCAGCCCGCGCATCCGATTCGCACTACCGCCATGGCGCCTCCGTCGTGGATGAAATACACTCTACGGCACCCGGGCGCAGTGTGTCGCCCGCTTAACCGGAACCAAGATGACCTTCACTCCCCATCGCCGCCACATCCTTGCCGTGGCTACCATCGCCACCGCTGCCGCCGCTGCAGGCTTGCTGGCCTCGTGCGCGGGCCTGATCGGCCCGCGCCAGTTCGAGGTGCCGCTCGAGCGCCTGCAGAAGAACCTGGGCCAGCGCTTCCCCGTCAGCCACCGCGTGCTGGGCGTGTTCGATGTTCAGCTGAGCAATCCGCAGCTGAGCACGGTGGGACAGAACGACCGCGTCGCGCTGTCGGCCGAGCTGACCGTGTCGCCCATGCTGATGCGGCAATCGTGGCGCGGCAGCCTGGCGCTGTCCGGGCGGCTGGTGGTGGACAACGCGCGCAGCGCCGTCTTTCTCAGCGACGCGCAGGTGGACCGTTTCGCCATCGACGGCATAGCCGAATCGCAGCAGCGCCAGATCGCCGGCGCCGCCAACATCCTGGCCGACAAGCTGATACGCGACGTGCCGCTGTACAGCTTCAAGCCGGAAGACCTGCGCTACGCGGGCGTGCAGTTTGTGCCGACCGGCATTCGCACCACGTCCAGCGCCCTGGTCATCATGCTGGAACCGGCGACTCAGGCCGGACAGACCGCGCAGCGCTAAGGCGCCATTCGCGGGTGTTGCACTGTGACAATCCGCGTATATTTTCGGGCTTGCGAACGGCGATAATTCCTCTTTTTGCTGACAGAGGTAGTTATGCCGTACATCGGTGCCGGACTCCATATCGCCATCGCGCTGTTTTTCGCCGTGCACGCCGTGCGGTCGCGGCAGCAGACCTACTGGCTGTTCATCCTGTTTTCCTTCCCGCTGCTGGGCAGCATTGTCTATTTTGTGGCGATCTACCTGCCCAACTCGCGGCTTGAGCATGGCGCGCGCAAGGTTGTCACGGCGGCGGCGCGTACGCTGGACCCGGGCCGCGAGCTGCGCGAAGCGCGCGCCGCCTTCGACTACACACCTACCGCGCAGAACCAGATGCGCCTGGCGCAGGCACAGTTGGAGGCGGGCGCCGCAGCGGAAGCCGCCGCCACCTACGGCGCCTGCCTGAACGGCGTGTTCGGCGCCGACCTGGAAATCCGCCGCGGCGCCGCGCGCGCCAACCTGGCGTGCGGCCGGGCGGGCGAAGCCATCGGCCACCTCGACTTCATCATCCAATCCGACCCGGGCTTCCGCGCCGAGGAAATCGCCTTGCTGCGCGCCCAGGCGCTGGGCGCCGGCGGCCGCCAGGATGAAGCACGCACCGCCTTCGAAGACGCGCTGTCCCGCTATGGCAGCTTCACGGTACGCGCCGAATACGCCATCTGGGCCGCCTCCGTCGGCGACACCCGGCTGGCAGCCGCCCAGCGTCCAGAACTGGAGCGCGCGATGCAGCGCTGGAACCGCAACACCCGCGATCTCAACGCCGACCTGATCCGCCGCCTGAACGCCGCTTACGCTGCCTGAGCGAAAGCCTCCGGCGCCACGCGGCAGGCGTTGGCGATAAAGGAGATGGTGTGGTAGTAGCCGCATAGGGCGATGATTTCGAGGATCTGGTCCGGCTGGTAGGCCGACGCCAGCTCCTGCCACGTCGCCTCCGAGATAGCGGCGCTGTCGTGCAGTTCGTCGACGGCGCGCAGCAGCAGCCCGGCGCCGGCCGCGGCCTGCGTGGCGGCAATGTCTTCGGCGCTCAGCCCGGCGGCGCGCGCGAACAGCGCCTTGTGCACGCCCCATTCGTAGTCGCAGCCGCAGCGCGCGCAGGTGCGCAGGATGACCAGTTCGCGTTCGCGCAGCGTGATGGCGCCGGGATCGAGCAGATTGCCGGCGAACAGGCGCTGCAGCACGCGTGGGCTGTGCGCCAGCGTGCGGAACAATCCCAGCGGTTCCATCCCCGGCGGCATGACGCGGTCAAAGGCTTGCTGCACGCCGGGCGCATAGGGCGCATCCAGCGGGGCGATTCTCGGTGTTTGCATGTCGGTCTCCTGAACAAGTGCTACAGTGCTGCTACGGATAATGTAGCATGCGGATGCGTATTGTGCTACGTTTTATGTAGCAGTATTTGAGTAAACCTTAATGAACCTTAATGAACCTGAATAAACCTGGAGAAACCATGGCTACGCCAAAACCGGGCATGCCGGTGCGGGGCTCGCGCAGCGGCCGTCCCATCATGGCTTTGCTGGACCTGCTGGGCAGGCGCTGGGTGATGCGCATCATCTGGGAATTACGTGCCGAAGCGCTGACCTTCCGCGCGCTGCGCGCGCGCTGCGAGGACATGTCGCCGACGGTGCTGAATCAGCGGCTACACGATTTGCGCGACGCCGGTATCATCGATTCGGCCGAAGAGGGCGGGTATGCGTTGAGCGTGCTGGGCGCCGGGCTGCTGGAGTCCATGGGGCCGCTGCTGCACTGGTCGGAGAAATGGCAGCGCGCATTGAGCAAGGAGAAAATATGACGACACTTTCGCACCACCTGCTGACCGAGGCATACAACAATGCCTGGGCCAACCACCGCCTGCTGAAAGCCTGCGCGCAGTTGAGCCAGGAGGAATTCGAGGCCCGCCGCACCAGCTTTTTCCCCACCATCAGGGCCACGCTGAACCACATCCTGACCGTGGACTGGTTCTACATCGATGCGCTGGAGCGCGAGATGCGCGGCGCGGAGCCGCATCCCAACTACCTGGGCTTTTTCGAGCGCGACGAGCCCTGCGCCACGGTTGCCGAACTGCGGGCCGCGCAGAAGGACGCCGACCGCCGCCTGATCGAATATTGCCAGCAGTTGAAGGATGACGAACTGGGCCGTGTGGTGATGATACTGCGCACCGGCTCAGTGCAGCGCGACAAGCGCTATCGCCTGCTGGCGCACCTGTTCGGCCACCAGATCCATCATCGCGGCCAGGTGCACGCCATGCTGTCCGGCACCGGCGTGGAGCCGCCGCAACTGGACGAATTCTTCAGCGCAGGCGAGGCCGACCTGCGCGAGCAGGATTTCAAGGAGCTGGGCTGGACCGAGAAGATGATCTGGGGCTGAGTTTATCGGCTTGTCACGGGCGCGTGCTGCGCCATCAGCTCGGCCACCCAGTCCATGAACACGCGCAGCTTCTTGCTGACATGGCGGTTGGGCGGATAAGCGATGTGCATCGGCATCGGCTCGGTGCGCCAGTCTTCGAACAGCGGCACCAGTGCGCCGCTCGTGGCATGCGCCTGCGCCATGTACGCCGGTAGCCAAAGCACGCCCAGCCCCGCCAGGCCTGCCGCCAGGTAGGCGTTGCCATCGTCGATGGTCAGGATGTGGCGGCCCTGCATCTTCAGGCGCTCGCCGTCCTTCCGCATGGTGTACGGGAAGCCATCGCCGCTGCCGGACCAGCGGTACTTGACGATGCGATGGCCGTCGTCCTGCAGCTCGGCCGGATGGCGCGGCGTGCCGGCGCGCGCCAGGTAGGCTGGCGCTGCATAGACGCCCAGCTGCAGGTCGCCCACGTGCCGCGCCGCCAGCGACAGGTCGGCAATGGCGCCGCCGCGCAGCACGCAGTCCACGTTCTCGCCGATCAGGTCCACCTTGCGGTCGCTGGCGCCCAGGTCGAACTGGATGTCGGGGTACTTCGCGTGGAACAGCGGCAGCGCGGGCACCAGGATCATGGTGGCGAATGGGCTGGGCACGTCCACCCGCAGCACGCCGTGCGGCGCCGCCGAGGCGCCGGGCAGGCTGGTTTCCACATCCTCCAGCTCGGCCAGTAGGCGCACGATGCGCTCGTAGTACACGGCGCCGTCTTCGGTGACATTGACCTTGCGGGTGGTGCGGTTCAGCAGTTTCAGGCGCAGACGCGCCTCCAGCTGCTGCACCAACTGCGTCACCGTGGTCCGGCTCATGTGCAGCGTCAGCGCCGCCTTGGTGAAACTGCCGGCTTCCACCACCCGTACAAAGGCCTTCATCGCGTCAAACCTGTCCATGTCCGCCTCCCGTTATTGTTTGGATTATACAAACAGTTATGGCGGGATTTGCGTGTTTATCCGCAATCCGCATGCAGGTAAAGTGCTCTCCACACCAACTTTCAGGAGCTACCCATGCCAGTACGCGACGTCGTTTTCCCGCCCGGCCGCCAGGCGCTGTACGAAAAGAACCGCTATTCGCCCGCCGTGCGCGCCGATGGCTTGCTGTTTGTATCCGGCCAGGTCGGCAGCCGCGAGGACGGTTCGCCGGAGCCGGAACTGGAAGCGCAGGTGCGGCTCGCCTTCAAGAACCTGAACGCCATCCTGGCCGCCGCGCGGTGTACCTTCGACGATGTGCAGGACGTGACCGTCTTTATCGTCGACCCCGAAACGAAGTTCGAGCGCATCTGGCGCGTGGTGCAGGAATTCTGGGGCGGCGCGCCGCATCCGACGGTCACCGCCGTCGGCGTAACGTGGCTGTACGGTTTTCAGTTTGAAATCAAGGTAGTCGCCAGGCTGCCGGCTTGACCGTCCGCTAACTGCTGCCGCGCTGCACCAGTTCGAAGCCGGTGTTGATGGCCCTGGCGGGCGGCGAGCCGGTGCCGTCCATGCGCGCCAGGATGGCTTGCGCGGCGAGGGCGCCGATGCGGGCGCCGTCCACGCGGATGGTGGACAGCGGCGGTACGGTGTGGCTGGCAAAATTCAGGTCGCCGAAGCCTACCACCTTCAGCTGCCCGGGCACCTGCACGCCCCTGGCGGCCGCTTCTATCAGCGCACCATGCGCCAGGGTATCCGAGCTGCACACCACCGCGTCCAGGCCGGGGTGCGCTTGCAGCAGCTGTGCCATGCCTTCGCGTCCGAGCGGCAGGGTGCCTGGCACCGGCGCCGTGTGCGTGGCCACCACGCTCACGCCCTGCTTGGCCAGTGCCGCCTGCAGGCCCTGGTTGCGGCGCGCCGCCCGCGGGTCGCCGGCGGTCAGTATGGCGAAGCGGCGGCAGCCCTGTTGCAGCAGATGCGTAGCCGTCGCATGGCCCACTTCCTCGTGAGAAAAGCCGATCACCATGTCGATCGGCGAGGCCGTCATGTCCCAGGTCTCCACTACCGGCGTGCCGGACTGCTGCAAGCGGCGCCGCGTGTTATCGGTGTGCAGCGTGCCGGTCAGGATGATGCCATCCGGGCGCCGGCTCATGATGGTCTCCACCAGGATCTCCTCGCGCCATTCCTCGTAGCCGGAAAATCCCAGCAGCAACTGGTAGCCAGCCTGCGTCAGCGCGTCGCTGGTGCCCTGGATCATGTCCGCGAAAATCTGGTTCGAAATCGTCGGCAGCACCAGCGCCACCAGCTTGCTGCGGCTGGCCGCCAATCCGCCCGGCAACATGTTTTTCGCATAGCCGGTTTCCTGCACGGCCGCTTGCACCTTGGCCAGCGTGTTGGGCCGCACCAGCTGCGGCTGGTTCAGCGCGCGTGACACGGTAATGGGCGACACGCCCGCCACCCTCGCCACGTCCACCAGCGTGGCGCCGCTTACCTGCACCTGCGCAGTGGGGGTGGTCAGCAAACGAAGTTCCGGTTTGTTCTTCTTCATGTTGTACGACGACTAGGTAGTTATGGTAGGATTTGATGTAGATAGTGTGAACTATATATCATTTTCAATCATTTGGAGTGCAAGATGCAGAATTCGACCCCGCTCATTACCGCCATGCGCGTCATCCCCGTTGCCGGCCGCGACAGCATGCTGCTCAACCTGAGCGGCGCGCACGGCCCTTACTTCACGCGCAACATCGTGCTCATGACGGACAGTGCCGGCAACACCGGCGTGGGCGAGGTGCCGGGCGGCGAGGCGATCCGCAAGACACTGGAAGACGCGCAAGCGATGGTGGTCGGGCAGTCCATCGGCAACTACAAGGCCATCCTGAACGCGGCGCGTACCGCTTTCGCCGAGCGCGACGCTGGCGGGCGCGGCTTGCAGACCTTCGACCTGCGCATTGCGATCCATGCCGTCACCGCACTGGAATCGGCGTTGCTCGACCTGCTGGGCCAATTCCTGGGCGTGCCGGTGTGCGCCTTGCTGGGCGACGGCCAGCAGCGCAGCGAAGTGCCGGTGCTGGGCTACCTGTTTTACATCGGCGACCGCAGCGTGACCGACCTCCCATACAACAGCGAGCCAGATGCGCCGGATGCCTGGTCGCGCCTGCGCCATGAAAAGGCCATGACGCCGGAAGCGGTGGTGCGCCTTGCCGAAGCGGCTTATGAGCGCTACGGCTTCAAGGACTTCAAGCTGAAAGGCGGCGTGCTGCGCGGCGAGGAGGAAATCGAAGCGGTGACGGCGCTGGCCGGGCGCTTCCCGGAAGCGCGCATCACGCTCGACCCGAACGGCGCCTGGTCGCTGAAGGACGCGATCCGCCTGTGCCGCGACCAGCACCACGTGCTGGCCTATGCGGAAGACCCGTGCGGCGCCGAGAACGGCTATTCCGGCCGTGAAGTGATGGCCGAGTTCCGCCGTGCCACCGGCCTGCGCACCGCCACCAATATGATCGCCACCGACTGGCGCGAGATGGGCCATTCGATCCAGCTGCAGTCGGTCGACATTCCGCTGGCCGACCCGCACTTCTGGACCATGGAAGGCTCGGTGCGGGTGGCGCAGATGTGCAAGGAATGGGGCCTGACCTGGGGTTCGCACTCGAACAACCACTTCGACATATCGCTCGCCATGTTCACCCACGTGGCCGCAGCCGCGCCGGGCAATATCACCGCCATCGACACGCACTGGATCTGGCAGGACGGCCAGCGCCTGACCAAGGCGCCGATGCAGATCGAGGGCGGCAAGATCAGCGTGCCGGCCAGGGCCGGCCTGGGCGTGGAAGTCGATATGGACGCGATCGACGCGGCGCACCAGGTGTACCTGGGCATGGGCCTGGGCGCGCGCGACGACGCGGTGGCGATGCAGTTCTACTTCCCGGGCTGGAAGTTCGACAACAAGCGCCCGAGCTTCGTGCGCTGATCTACTTTTCCGCTGGAACCGGCTTCGGCGTCACGCGGATCGCCTGGTTCAGCTTTTCCATGGTGGCGGCCGGAATGTCCCGGCTGCACACGATATGGCGCTTCAGGCCGGGCGGCACGTCCGGCACTTCATACTGCACCACGCTGTCCAGCGCCCGGTGGCGGATGCGCATGTGGTTCCAGTCGGTGCGGTCGGACAGCATGTAGGAAACACGGTCCGCCGCCACCATCTGCATCATGCCCACGCTGTTCACGTTGCTGAGCATCTTGCGGTTCGCGCTGCGCTGGATGCGCGCGTCCAGCTCCGCGCCATACGAGGAGCCGTCCAGCAGGCCCAGCGTCAGCGCCGGGTCGGCCAGCATGGAGGCCAGCGTGGCGTGCGCCTGCACCTGTGCCACCGCCTTCGGCGCGATCAGCACCATCTGGGTTGGGTCCGTGTAAATCGGCAGCGAGTATTGCGCGATAGCCGTGCGCTCGGCCAGGTGGTACCAGCCGATCGAACAGTAGTTGCGCATGCCGGTACGGAAGCGCGACCAGATGCGTTTCTGCGGTTCGCGCACAAAGATGGCCTCGATGCCTGCGGCGGCGAACAGCGTTTTGCCGTATGCCAGCAGGAAGCCTTTTTCTAGGCCGTCCTCGATGTAGTAGTAGGGCGGCTTTTCGGACCACGCCACGGTGATGGGGGCGGCTGCCGCATTCGCGGCGGGCATGGCCAAGGCCGCCGCCAGCGGCGTGCTGCCAAGAAGGACAAGGGCGGCGCGTGGTGCCATCATTTGTCTTGTGCGCTGGGCTTGGCGCTGGTGCGGATGGCCTGGTTCAGTTTTTCCATGGTGGCGGCGGGCACGTCGCGGCTGCACAGGATGTGGCGTTTCAGCCCCGGCGGCAGGTCAGGCACTTCATACTGCACCAGGCTGGCCAGCTGCTTGTGGCGCGTGCGCATGTAGTTCCAGTCGTTGCGGTCCGTCAGCAGATAGGAGGCGCGGCCAGCCGCCAGCATTTGCACCATATTGGAGGTGGGCACGGTGCGGCGCATGATCTGGTTGGCGCTTTGCTTGATGCGGGCGTCCAGTTCCGGGCCGTAGGACACGCCGTCCATGACGGCCAGTGTCAGGACCGGGTCCGCCATCATCGAAGCCAGGGTGGGGTGCGTGCGCACGCGCTGCAGGGCTGCCGGCGCCACCAGGATGGTCTGCGGCGGATCGGTATAAACGGGCAGGGAGTATTGGGCAACCTGTTCGCGTTCCGGCAAGCGGTACCACGCGATCGAGCAGTAGTTGCGGGTGCCGTCGGCGAAGCGGCTGAAGATGCGCTTGTGCGGCTCGCGCACGAATTGCGCCTCCACGCCGGCGGTGGCGAACAATTGCTTCGCATAGGCCAGCATGAAGCCCTTTTCCATGCCGTCTTCCAGGTAGTAATAGGGCGCCTTCTCGCGCCAGGCGACCGTGAGGGGCTGCGCGGAGGCTGGAGCGGCGGCCAGCACGGCGGCCAGCAGCAGAGGCGTAGCCATTAATACGCCTGGATTCAAGCCTGGATTCATCGGACCGCACATTTCACATTGATGAAACGATTATACGCGGGGACTTGCTAATAATTCCACACGGATAATGTAGCGATGTGTAACACGACTACAAAAAGTCAGGCGATGATGGCGCCATCCAATTGGTGGCGGGTGATGGCGCCATCTGCGGCGATGGCAATCCAGCCGCCGCGGGGCGGCACGGAATCCGGCTCCCAGTCCGGCAGCACGTAGCGGCGCTTGCCGGCTACCTCGTGCAGGGCGGGGCGGTGGGTATGGCCGTGGATCATGACGCTGGCGCCGGTCTGCTCGAAGATGTCGGCAATCGCCTGCGGCGTGACGTCCATGATCTCATAGGACTTTTCGGTGTGGGCCTTGCGGCTGTTGTCGCGCAAGCCGGCGATGATGGCCTTGCGCTGGGCCAGCGGCATGGCCAGGAATTGCTGTTGCCACGCGGGCTGGCGCACCTGGGCGCGGAACTCCATGTACTTCAGGTCGCCGGTGCACTGCGCATCGCCGTGCAGCAGCACCACGCGCTGGCCGCCGATGTCGGCCACCCAGGTTTCGGGCAGGATGGTGGCGCCGGAAGCGGCCGCAAAGCCGTCGCCGGCCAGGAAGTCGCGGTTGCCGGCAATCCAGAATACCGCCACGCCGGCGTCGCTGACGCGGCGGATGGCGCAGGTAATTTCTTGGTGGAACGGTTCGGCGAGGTCGTCGTCGCCGGCCCAGTACTCGAACAGGTCGCCGAGCAGGTATAGCGAGGCGGCAGCCGGCGCCTGCTGTTCCATGAAGGCATGGAACGCCGCCGTGATGGCGGGCTGGGCCGGCTGCAGATGCAGGTCGGAAATGAAGAGGGCGCTGATGCGCCTGGTGCCGTCGGCCTGCATCGGATAGGGCGTGCTGCGAGCCCGATTAAACGGCTTCGACTTTCTCGATGACGATGTCTTCCACTGGCACGTCGGCGAACATGCCGCTGCGGGTGGTTTTCACTTTTTTCATCGCGTCCACGACTTCGGTGCCTTCGGTGACTTTACCGAACACAGCGTAGCCCCAGCCGTCCTGGCCTGGGTAGTCCAGGAAGGAGTTGTTCTTCACGTTGATGAAGAACTGGGCCGATGCCGAGTGCGGCGCCGAGGTGCGGGCCATGGCCAGGGTGTACGGCTCGTTTTTCAAGCCGTTCTTGGCTTCGTTTTCCACGGTGGTGTCGGCCGGCTTCTGCTTCATGCCTGGCTCGAAGCCGCCGCCCTGGATCATGAAGCCGTCGATCACGCGGTGGAAGATGGTGTTGTTGTAGTGGCCGGCGTTCATGTAGGCCAGGAAGTTCTCAACCGTTTTCGGCGCCTTTTCAGCGTCCAGCTCAGCGGTGATCTTGCCCATGTTGGTGGTGATGACGATGGTGGTCATGATTATCCTTGACGTAGTTATCTTGAGGTGTTGATCTGGAAATTGTGATGCGTTTCGTACAGGGCCGCGACTATACAGCAGGCGCGGCCAAAGCGCTATTTTACTGCGTCACCGGAACAGGCGTTTTCAGTACCGTGGCGGACTTGATGACGATGGGCGTCACGGGGATGTTCTGGAAGATGCCCTTGTCGTCCACCAGCACGCCCTTGATCTTGTCCACCACCTCGTGGCCCTTGACCACCTTGCCGAACACGGTGTAGCCGAAGCCGTCCTGGCCGGGATAGTCGAGGCCGGTGTTGTCCACCACGTTGATGAAGAATTGCGCCGTGGCCGAGTTCGGGTTGCCGGTGCGGGCCATGGCCACGCTGTAGGTTTCATTCTTCAGGCCGTTTTGCGACTCGCTCACCACCGGCGGCTTGGTCGGCTTGCCCTTCAGGTCCACGGTGTAGCCGCCAGCCTGGATCATGAAGCCGTCGATCACGCGGTGGAAAATGGTGCCCTTGTAGTGGCCGCTCTTCACGTAGGACAGGAAGTTGGCCACCGACTTGGGCGCTTTTTCCTGGTTCAGCTCGAGCACGATCTCGCCCTCGGTGGTCTTCAGCGATACCTGGGGCGTGGGATTGGGCGCGGCCGGGGCGGCAGCCACCGCGCCGGACAGGGCCACGCCGGCGAACAGGCTGAAGAATTTTGCCAGCAGGGTCTTGGTGTCTTGCATATGGTCATCCTTTTTGTGTATGTTCTGATAAAACCAGACCAAGATCGGGGCAGTCCGGTTTTTATCAATGCTATACTAAGCGTTGACGTTTCATTCTAGCAAACTAGAACAACAAGATACCGAGGGTCTGTCAGTCTCCACGGCAAATGCTTGAGAGCCCGGTGCGGCACCAGAAGTGCCCGCGCCCGGTTCTCGTATTGTCCGGCTGGCTTGCACTTAACAAAAACGCAAGAGTCCGATGAGCAATTTAAAGATTTACAACACGCTGGCGCGCGAGAAGCAAACATTCGTACCGATGGAAGCGGGCAAAGTCCGCATGTATGTCTGCGGCATGACGATCTACGATTACTGCCACATCGGCCACGGCCGCATGATGATGGCGTTCGACGTGGTCTACCGCTGGCTCAAGGCATCGGGCTACGAAGTCACCTACGCGCGCAACATCACGGACATCGACGACAAGATCATCAAGCGCGCGGTTGAAAACGGCGAAACCATCGGCCAGCTCACCTCGCGCTTCACCAAGTATATGGACGAGGACACCGCCGCGCTGGGCATT
Organism: Massilia sp. NBRC 108631; assembly: GCF_059704565.1. Taxonomy (NCBI): domain Bacteria; kingdom Pseudomonadati; phylum Pseudomonadota; class Betaproteobacteria; order Burkholderiales; family Oxalobacteraceae; genus Massilia; species Massilia sp. NBRC 108631. The sequence goes on along the minus strand of NZ_BAAKJE010000128.1, from coordinate 5,904 downwards.
CAGCCGCCGACGCTGGTGCCGCGCGCCACCGAATACGTGCCGCAGATGCTGGCGCTGATTGAAAAGCTGGAAGCGAAAGACCTGGCCTACCAGGGCGAGGACGGCGACGTGAACTATGCCGTGCGCAATTTCGAAGGCTACGGCAAGCTGTCCGGCAAGTCGCTGGACGACCTGCGCGCCGGCGAGCGCGTGGACGTCAACACCGGCAAGCGCGACCCGCTGGACTTCGTGCTGTGGAAAGCGTCCAAGGAATCGGAGCCGGAAGAAGTGAAGTGGGACTCCAAGTGGGGCAAGGGCCGTCCGGGCTGGCACATCGAGTGCTCCGCCATGTGCGCCTCGCTACTGGGCGACCAGTTCGACATCCACGGCGGCGGCGCGGACCTGCAGTTCCCGCACCACGAGAACGAGATCGCGCAATCGGAAGGCGCCACCGGCCACGCCCTGGCCAACTACTGGATACACAACGGTTTCGTGCGCGTGGATAACGAGAAGATGTCCAAATCGCTGGGCAACTTCTTCACCATCCGCGACGTGCTGAAAAAGTACGACGCCGAAGTGGTGCGCTTCTTCATCCTGCGCGCCCACTACCGCAGCCCGCTGAACTACTCGGACGCCCACCTGGACGACGCCAAGGGCGCGCTGACGCGGCTGTACACGGCGCTGGACGGCGTGCAGGGCGATGGCGCCGCACTGGACTGGACCGAAGCGAACGCCAAGCGCTTCGCCGAAGCCATGGACGACGACTTCAACACGCCGATGGCCGTGTCGGTGCTGTTCGACCTGGCCACGGAACTGAACAAATCCAAATCGCCCGCCGTGGCGCGCCAGCTGAAAGAGCTGGCCGCCGTACTGGGACTGCTGGAGCGCGCGCCGCAGGCCTTCCTGCAAGCGGGCGTGGGCGCGTCCGGTGACGACGCCGCCGCCATCGAGCAGCAGATCGCTGCCCGCGCAGCCGCCAAGAAGGCGCGCGACTTCGCGCTGTCGGACCAGATCCGCGCCGACTTGCTGGCCGCCGGCATTGTCCTGGAAGACAAGCCTGACGGCACCACCAACTGGCGCCGCGCATAATGGTGAAGGCCACGGACATGATGGGGGCGCAGTCCCCAGCGGTAGCAGTGCCGCCGTACTGGGAAGAAGCCAAGCAGGAGCTCATGAAGCGCGACCGCATCATGAAAAAGCTCATCCCGCAGTTCGGCGACCTGCACCTGGTCGGCCACGACGACCCGTTCACGACCCTGGCCCGTTCCATCGTCAAACAGCAGGTCACGCCCAAAGCAGCCGCTGCCGCCTGGCAGAAGCTGCTGGCGGCCTGCCCGAAATTCACCCCGGCCGCCGTGTTGAAAGCCGGCGCCGAGGAACTGGCCGCCTGCGGCCTGTCCAAGCGCAAGACCGAATACATCCTGGACCTGGCCGACAACTTCAAGGCCAAGAAAGTCCACGCCAACCAGTGGGACCAGATGGATGACGAAGCCGTCATCGCCGAACTGGTGCAGATACGTGGTATCACGCGCTGGACAGCGGAGATGTTTTTGATATTTAATCTGCTCCGTCCCAATGTTCTGCCGCTGGACGACCCCGGTCTGATCCAGGGCATCAGCCAAAACTATTTCTCCGGCGAGCCCGTTTCGCGCAGCGATGCGCGCGAAGTGGCTGCCAACTGGGAACCCTATCGGACCGTCGCCACCTGGTATTTATGGCGTAGTCTGGACCCGGTTCCGGTAGAATAGCGAAAAATTCGCCCAGCGCGAGGCTGGCCCCCGGGCCGCCCGCCATCCGGGCCATAACACGGAGGTACAATGACCAAGACAACTTTCCTCAATTTTGAGCAACCGATTGCGGAACTCGATTCCAAAATTGAAGAACTGCGTTTCGTGCAAGACGACTCGGCCGTCGACATCTCCGAGGAGATCGACCGCCTGGCCAAGAAGAGCCAGCAGCTGACCAAAGACATCTACGCCAAGCTGACCCCCTGGCAAGTGGCGCAGATCGCGCGCCACCCGCAGCGTCCATACACCATGGACTATGTGAATGAAATCTTCACCGACTTCCATGAACTGCACGGCGACCGCACCTATGCGGACGACCAGTCCATCGTCGGCGGCCTGGCGCGCTTCAACGGCCAGGCTTGCATGGTCATCGGCCACCAGAAGGGCCGCGACACCAAAGAGCGCGCCATGCGCAACTTCGGCATGCCCAAGCCGGAAGGCTACCGCAAGGCCATGCGCCTGATGAAGCTGGCCGAGAAATTCAACCTGCCGATCTTCACCTTTGTCGACACCCCGGGCGCGTTCCCCGGCATCGACGCCGAAGAGCGCGGCCAGTCCGAAGCCATCGGCCATAACCTGTACGTGATGGCGGAGCTGAAAGTGCCGCTGATCGCCACCATCATCGGCGAAGGCGGCTCCGGCGGCGCGCTGGCGATTGCCGTGGGCGACCAGGTGCTGATGCTGCAATACGCCACCTACTCGGTGATCTCGCCGGAAGGCTGCGCCTCGATCCTGTGGAAAACCAGCGAACGCGCGGCCGACGCCGCCGAAGCGCTGGGCCTGACCGCGCACCGCCTGAAAGCCATCGGCCTGATCGACAAGATCGTCTCCGAACCGCTGGGCGGCGCCCACCGCGACCCGAAAGCCATGGCCACCATGCTGAAACGCGCCCTGGCCGACTCGCTGCGCCAGTTCCACGGCATGAAAACCAAGGACCTGATCAACGCCCGCCACGAAAAACTGATGAGCTACGGCAAGTTCAAAGAAACCACGCCGCAAGAGTAAGCAGCGCCGCTGGCAGAAACCAGACCGGAGCCGGCGCCAGCCTGCTCCGGTTTTTTTGCATTTCGGCGGTTCCACCATGGCGGGTTACGCTGCGCTAACCGCGCTACGGACGCCACGAGCCGTAACCCGCCGTGAGCCGCCCGCACCCCCGGAGTCCCCATGAAAAAGCAGCAAACCGCCACCCTCGCCAGCACCTTCGCCGGCGCGCTCGCCACCGCGCAGCATGGCGGCCGCATCGCCATCGCCCTGAGCGGCGGCCTCGACTCCTCCGCGCTGCTGCACCTCGCCCACGCCTGGGCGAAACAGGCGGGCGCGTCCCTGTACGCCTTCCACGTCCACCACGGCCTCAGCCCCAACGCCGACGCCTGGCTGGCGCACTGCGAAGCGCAATGCGCCGCCCTCGGCATCGGCTTCGAAGCGCGCCGCATCACCCTGGAAAACGCGCGCAAGAGCGGCATCGAAGCGGCCGCCCGCAAGGCCCGCTACGCCGCCCTGGGCGCCATGTGCGCCGAACACGGCGTGCAGCTGCTGCTCACCGCCCACCACCAGGACGACCAGGCCGAAACCGTGCTGCTGCAGCTGCTGCGCGGCTCGGGCACCGCCGGCCTGTCCGGCATGGACGCCGCCAACACCGCGCCCGAACTGCTTGCCAATCCCGGCCTGGTGATGATGCGGCCACTGCTGCCCGCTTCACGCAAGCAGCTCGAAGCCTACGTGGCGCAGCACGGCATCGCCCATATCGAGGACGAATCCAACGACGACCCGCGCTACGCCCGCAACGCGCTGCGCCACACCGTCATGCCCGCGCTGGCCCGGTACTTCCCCGGCTTCCAGGAGCGCTTCGCCCGCAGCGCCCAGCACGCCCAGTCCGCCCAGCGCCTGCTGACCGAACTGGCCGAACAGGACCTGGCCGCAGCGCTGGATGGCGACTGCCTGCAGGTGGCCAAGCTGCGCGACATGAGCACCGACCGCGCCTACAACCTGCTGCGCCACTGGTTCGCGCTGCGCGGCCTGAGCATGCCGTCCACCGCCTGGCTGTCCGAAATGCTGGCCCAGCTGCTCGAAGCGCGCCACGACACGCAAATGCTGGTGGTGCACCCCGAAGTGGACGTGCGCCGCCACCGCGACCGCCTGCACCTGATTTCCAAGCTGCCCGAGATCGCGGGCACCCGCGAAGACCAGTTCGACGACTCCCCCGGCCAGGACTTTCGCTGGAACGGCGAAGCGTCCATCGATTTTCCCGATTACGGCGGCGTGCTGCACATCGAGCCGGCCGAGCAGGGCATCGACGCCGCCTGGCTGCGCGGCCAATACCTCACCATTGAGTTCCGGCGCGGCGGCGAGCGCCTGAAGCCCGCCGAGAATCGTCCCACGCGCGCCCTCAAATACCACTACCAGACCTTGGGCATCCCGGCCTGGGAGCGCGGCCGCCTGCCGGTGGTCAAAACCCAGGCGCAATTGCTTTTTGCCGCAGGAATCGGCATGGACTGCCAGCAAATGGGGCAGGGTGCCGTTGAACGTGTGGTCTTCCGCTGGGAATCAAAATAAAAGTTGGTACTGCGGCGATTTCGTATGTCCATATGCCAATACTGTATGACGTCATAACTTTTTTGGCTTGTCGTTTCGCACTGCAACATGTAGAGTTACAAGCCCTCCCTTTTTTCAATCTTCGAGCGGAAACATCACTGTTATGGCTTTAATCGTTCACAAATATGGCGGAACGTCGATGGGATCGACCGACCGCATCAAGAACGTCGCGCGCCGCGTCGCCAAATGGCACGACGCAGGACACCAGATCGTCGTGGTACCGTCGGCCATGTCCGGCGAGACCAACCGTCTGATCGCGCTGGCAAAGGAAATTCAAAACCCGCCCGACCCGCGTGAACTGGACATGATCGCCTCCACCGGCGAACAGGTCTCCGTGGGTCTGCTGTCGATGGCGCTGCAAGCGATCGGCAAGGCTGCGGTCTCCTACGCTGGCTGGCAAGTGGCGATTAAAACCGACTCCGCCTTCACCAAAGCCCGCATTCAGTCGATCGACGACGAGCGCGTGCGCAAAGACCTCGACGCCGGCAAGATCGTCATCATCACCGGCTTCCAGGGCGTGGACGACAACGACAACATCGCCACGCTGGGCCGCGGCGGTTCGGACACCTCGGCCGTGGCGATCGCCGCCGCGCTGAAGGCGGCCGAATGCCTGATCTACACCGATGTGGACGGCGTGTACACGACCGACCCGCGCGTGGTATCGGAAGCGCGCCGCCTGAAGGCGATCACGTTCGAAGAAATGCTGGAACTGGCCTCGCTGGGCTCGAAAGTGCTGCAGACGCGCTCCGTGGAATTCGCGGGCAACTACCGCGTACCGACGCGCGTATTGTCGTCGCTGACCGATCCGCTGATGGATCTCGAAACCGAAGCCAACTCCGGCACCCTGATTTCGTTTGAGGAAGACACCAACATGGAACAAGCAGTCATCTCGGGCATCGCCTTCAACCGCGACGAAGCCAAAATCACCGTGCTGGGCGTGCCGGACCGTCCGGGCGTGGCCTACCACATCCTCGGCCCGGTGGCCGACGCCAATATCGAAGTGGACATGATCATACAGAATCAGTCCGTGGACGGTAAAACCGACTTCACCTTCACCGTATCGCGCAACGACTACCAGAAGGCGATCGACGTACTGGAAGGCCAGAAAGCCGAAATCGGCTACAGCATCCTGGTAGGCGACGCCAAGGTATCGAAGATCTCCGTGGTCGGCGTCGGCATGCGTTCGCACGTCGGCGTAGCCTCGCAGATGTTCCGCACCCTGAGCGAAGAGAACATCAACATCATGATGATCTCCACCTCCGAGATCAAGATTTCGGTACTGATAGACGAAAAGTACATGGAACTTGCCGTGCGCGCATTGCACAAGGCCTTCGAGCTGGAAAAAGAGTAAAAAAAGATGGCCCGATTCCTTGACCAAACGAGGGGCGGGCCAGTAAGATAGCGCTCGTCTGATCCGAAGCGGAAACGTGGAAGAAAAGGCAAATAGTTGAGTAATCAGCTAGGAGACGTGGCCGAGTGGCCGAAGGCACATCCCTGCTAAGGATGCATACGGCTTATACCTGTATCGTGGGTTCGAATCCCACCG
>NZ_BAAKJE010000127.1:0-39523 GCF_059704565.1 Massilia sp. NBRC 108631 | reverse complement strand
GAGGCCGCCACAAAATAAGGCAAGCTGAGCCGCATCCCCCCCACTTCGGGGTCAGACCCCGAAGTGGGGGGATGCGGCTCAGGCCGGTTGGGCTTACTGTGGCAGCACTTCCACGGTGGCGCCGTAGGTGGCGCGGCGCGGCGGCATTTGCGGCGGCTGGCCGGGCGCCGGTGCGGCGGCGGCTGGCCAGCTGGCGGTCACCAGGTACATATTGGCTTCCGGCAGCGTGAACGTGATCTCCCCCTTGGCGTCGGTAACGTGGCGCACTTCGCCCAGCGTGCCGCGGTATTTCACGCCGCCGGGGATCAGGCTGAATGCCTGGTTGGCCGCCGGCTTGCCGTCCAGCAGGAAACGCCAGGTGGCCTTCTCGCCCGCGCGCAGGTCGTTCGGGTGCGTCACCGGCACCATTTCCAGGCCCACGCCGCTAGGCTTGAACACGGCCATGTCGGTCGAATTGGCCGACACGAACGTCTCCAGGCGGCTGGCGGTGCGGGTCAGCTTGACTTCCTGCGCATCGGCCGGCACGTCCTTGGCCAGGGTGTCTTCCGTGCCGCGGAAACGCTTCATCTCGCCGTTCAGCTTGTAGCTGCCGGAGACGTTCTGCTGCACCATGGCGATGCGGTAGGTGCCGGGCTTGCCCATCTTCACGTCGAAGGTGCTGCGCAGGCGGCCGGTGCTGGCGTTCTGCAAGTCCACCTTGGCGCCGTCCGGGCCGGTCACCACGATGGCGTCCAGTTTCAGCGGCACGTGGTCGATGTCGAACAAGCCTTCGGAGATGGCGGCGTCCACCGTCACCCACGGCTCTTTCGCGTCCACCAGCGAGGACGACGGCAGCAGCCACGGCTTGTGGGCGGAGGCGTTCAGGGCCAGGCCGGCCAGCGCGGCGGCCAACAACAATTTGCTTGGTTTCATGGAGCGGTCTCTTATTATTTGAGTTGAACGGCAACAGTGCCGACTTCTTCCTTGCCCTTGGTGCTGGCCACTTGCGCCGGCTTCAGCGGCCAGGTCAGCGGCACCTTCACCACTTCGCGGCCGCCCGCTTCGCGCGACACTTCCACCAGCAGGTGGTACTGGCCGGCCGGCAGCTTGTCCAGGCCGTCCTTCGACAGCGGGAAATTCAGCGTGTGTTCGCCCGGCGACTTGGTCGCGCCGCTCACGCCGTCCATCGGCATGGCCAGGTCGCGGCCGCTCTTGCGCCACCACTGGCGCATGTCCTTGAGCCACTTGGTGCCGGCGTTGTCCTTCTTCTTGGTGTCGTACAGCACAGCCAGGTTGGCCACCACTTTCTGGTCCGCGTTTTCCAGCCACGCCGCAATGTACGGGCGGTGGTATTCAGCCACGTTCAGTTGCGGGATTTCCAGCTTGAGTGCCAGGTCGGCCGCCATGGCCTGGGCGCTGAGCAGGGGAATGGCGGCAGCGATGGAGTAGCGTAATTTCATGGGGTGCCCTTATTTCTTATTAGTGGATGAACAGCAGTGCGATGACAAAAGGAATCAGGATGCCCAGTCCGACCATCGGCCAGGTAAACGGCCGGTTGGCGGCGTGGAATTTCAGGATCAGCAGGCCGGTGATGCAAAACACCAGGCAGGCGCCGGCGAAAATGTCGATAAACCAGTTCCACGCCGCGCCGGTATTGCGGCCCTTGTGGACATCGTTCAGCCAGGACACCCAGCCACGGTCGGTATTCTCGAATTCGGCGGCCCCGTCCTCCAGGCCGATGCGCACCCACGCGTCGCCGCCGGCCTTGGGCAGCGGCAGGTAGACCTCGTCCACCGACCATTCGGCGCTGCGTCCGCCCGCCTTGACCGACCAGGTGTCGCGCAGCCAGCGTTCGGCGGCGGCGGGCAGCGGCGCTTTTTCGCCGTCGTTGGCCTCGGCGAACTTTTTCAGCTCGGCCGTGAGCGCGGCGGGCGCCTCGGCCTGCTTGCGCACCACGCTGGGCTTGGCTTCGATCTGCGACGCGTGGTTTAGCGTGATGCCGGTAATGCTGAACAAGAACATGCCCAGCAGGCACAGTGCGGAGCTGATCCAATGCCATTGGTGCAGGTTCTTCAGCCACAAGGCTCGGCCGGCATTGGAGGGTGCGCTCACTGTATGCTTTCATGATAGTGACTGGAGAGACTGAGAATGATAATGATTATCATTTGCGGAGTCAATCACGACAATGAACTTGTTACATTACGATATGTTCCTTTGCACTCTGGTTACACACGCCAAGCGGTTGCCAAAAAAAAGAACTGCCTGGCTCCGGTGCACCGGAGCCAGGCAGGGCTAAGTATGAATCAGGATATTCTTGAAACGGCTTTGCTGGTCAGACTTGCCGTTAGCGGTTACCGCCGGAGCCGCCACGCGAGCCGCCCTGGTTGCTGCTGCCCTCGTTGCCGCCGCCAGCGCCGCTACGCGAACTGCCCGAGCTGCTTTGGCTGCTCTGGTCGTTCTTGTGGCTCATGCTGCCAGCGCGGCGGGCCTCTTCCGAAGTAAACTCGTGGGCGGTGCCTTTTTCGTGAGCAGCGCGGCCGCCTTCGGCTGCGATTTCACGCTGGCGCTCCGGATCCATCGACGCGAAACCGCGGTTGCTGGTGTCGCCGCTTTGCTTGCTCGATTGCGAGCTGCTTTGTTTGCTACCCTGGCTAGCGCCCTGGTTGCTGGCCTGCGAGCCTTTGTTGTCCTGATCCTTGCCTTGATTCGATGAAGCCATGATAGTCTCCTTGAAATGGATAGGGAAACTCATGGTAGTGCAATGATTTGGCAGCGCACATAGGACGCATGCAGCACACCCTGTAGGAACTGTCCCGCATTTCGTGACTGAGTTTTTCTTACCTTCCAACGGTCAATTTTGCGTGCGCCAGCACCATGTCGCCAGCCACCAGGAACACCCGTTCGCCGGCAGCGGGCCGCACCGCGTGCCCGCCGGTAAAGGCGCCAAATGACGGCAGCACGGCGCGCTGTTCGCCTATCAGGAAGCAAGGCAGGCGCAGCGCGTCGCCGCGCGCGGCCAGGTGGAACACCGGATGCACATGGCCGGCCAGCACATAGCCCGGTGCGGCTGGCTCGGCCAACTCGGGATGGTGGCAGAACGCAAACGGCGCCAGCCAGTGCGGCTCGTTGACCAGCTCGAGGCCCAATTGCGGCGGCGGGTCACCCGCGCGCAAATCGTGGTTGCCGCGCACCAGCGTCAGGCGCAGCGCCGGACGCCGCGTCCGCCACTCGGACAGCACGGCCAAGGTGGCAGGCGCATGCGCAGACCTGGCGTGCAGGAAGTCGCCCAGGAACACCACGTGCGCCACATCGTGCGCAGCCAGCAGCAGGTCCAGCAGCGCAAGGTTTTCCGTCGTGGTGCCGCGCGGGACCGGCACGCCCAGGGCACGGAACGATGCAGCCTTGCCGAAATGGATATCGGCCACCGCCAGCAGACGCATGCGCGGCCAGTACAGCGCCTTCTGCGGCAGCAGCAGCACCTGCTCGCCGGCCAGCTCGACGGCGCAAGCACCTTCTGGGACGGCCAGCGAGGCCCACCCGCCGCTCATGGTCCGGCCGCCTTTTCCAGTTCGCGCAGCATGCGCGCCACGCGGTCCGACAACTTCTCGGTGGAGAGCTTTTCGCGGAAGCGCTCCACCATCAGCGCGAAGCCGAGCGGCGTGGCGCGCGGCACGGCGTGGAAGGACACGCTGCGCCGCTGCAGTTCCAGCAAGGTCTCCCGCAGCCGCTGCAGCTCCAGTTCCTGTTCCAGCACTTCGCGCTGCGCCTGCGTGAGCAGCAGGTTGCCCGCGTCGTGCTTGCGGAAGACTTCGAAAAACAGCGAGGACGAGGCCTGCAGCTGGCGCGCGCTTTTCGGCTGGCCGGGATAACCCTGGAATACCAGCCCGGCGATGCGCGCGATCTCGCGGAAGCGGCGCTGCGACAGCTCCGACGCGTTCAGGCTGGCCAGCACATCCTCCAGCAGATGGTCCGTGCAGAACAGCGGCGTGTCCTTGCCCTCAGCGGCGCCGAACACGCTCTGCCAGTCCGGCGCGCCCGCGTCCGCCCCCTCCTGCGCCAGCAACTCGAAGCCGTAGTCGTTGACCGCGATCGAGAACGTGGCAGGCTGCCGCCGCGCCACGCGCCAGGCCAGCAGCGAGGCCAGGCCGATGTGCACGGCGCGCCCGGCGAAGGGATAGATGAACAGGTGCCTGCCTTCGCGGCTGTGCATGGTCTCGACCACGGTGCGTTCCGGCGTGGGCAAGGCGGACCAGCGCTGCTGCACTGCCAGCAGCGGGCGCACGGCCTGCATTTCCGGGCCTTCATAGCGGCCCAGCGTGGCGTGGCGCATCTGCTCCAGCACCGCGTGCGCCAGTTCGGACGACAGCGGCATCTTGCCGCCTTGCCAGCGCGGCACCGCGCCCTTGCCGCCGGTGGCGCGCTTCACGTAGGCCGTCATTTCATGGACCCGCACGAATTCCAGGATGCGCCCGCCGAACAGGAAGTGGTCGCCCTTGTGCAGCCGCGAGATGAACGACTCCTCCACCGTGCCGATCCGCCCGCCGCTCATGAACTTCACCTGGATGCTGGCCTCGGAAACGATGGTGCCGATGCCCATGCGGTGGCGGCGCGCGATGGCCGCGTCCGGCACGCGGTACACGCCTTCCTCGTCCTGCAGCACGCGGCGGTACTCAGGATAAACCGTCAGGCTCTGGCCGCCGCGCGCCACGAAGTCCAGCGCCCATTGCCATTCGTCTTCCGTCAGCGCGCGGTAGGACCAGGCGCTGCGCACTTCGGCCAGCAGTTCGGCCGAACGGAAACCGCCGCCCGCCGCCACGGTGACCAGGTGCTGCACCAGCACGTCGAGCGGCTTGTCCGGTGCCACGCGCGACTCGATCTGGCGCGCCGCCACGGCCCGCCTGGCGCCGGCCGCCTCCAGCAGTTCCAGGCTGTGCGTGGGCACCAGCGTGATGCGCGAGGCGCGGCCGGGCGCATGGCCGGAACGTCCCGCGCGCTGCAGCAGGCGCGCCACGCCTTTGGCGCTGCCGATCTGCAGCACGCGTTCCACCGGCAGGAAGTCCACGCCGAGATCGAGGCTGGAAGTGCAGACCACGGCCTTCAGCGCACCGCTCTTCAGGCCCTGCTCCACCCATTCGCGCACCTCCCGGTCCAGCGAGCCGTGATGCAGCGCGATCAGGCCGGCCCAGTCGGGGCGGGCGTCCAGCAGGTTCTGGTACCACAGCTCGGACTGCGAGCGCGTGTTGGTAAACACCAGCGTAGTGGCGTGCTGCTCGATCTCGGCGATCACCGGCTGCAGCATCTGGATGCCAAGATGGCCGGCCCACGGAAAGCGCGACGGCTGGTCGGGGATCAGCGTATCGATGACGAGGTCCTTGCGCAGCCGGCCTTCCACGACAACGCCGCGGCCCTCGCCGAGCAGCACCTCCCTGGCGCGGCCCAGGTTGCCCAGCGTGGCGGACAGGCCCCACACCACCAGGCCGGCGTTCCATTGCCGCAGCCGTGCCAGCGCAAGCTGGACCTGCACGCCGCGCTTGTTGCCCATCAGTTCGTGCCACTCGTCGACCACCACCATGTCCAGCAGCGCGAACTGTTCGGCGGCGTCCGGCTTGCTGAGCATGAGGGTCAGACTCTCGGGCGTGGTGACCAGTGCGTCGGGCAGCCGCTTGGCCTGGCTCGCGCGCTGGCTGGACGTGGTGTCGCCGGTGCGGGCGCCGATTTCCCAGCCGGGGGCCAGTTCGGCGGCCGACGATTGCAGCGCGCGCAGCGTGTCGGCGGCCAGCGCGCGCATCGGGGTGATCCACAGCACGCGCAGGCCGGCCTTGCGGCGCAGCCGCGCACCCGGGAAGACGCCTGCCCCCACGCTGCCGCCTGCGCGCAGCAAGGCGGCGAACCAGACCGCGTAGGTCTTGCCGGAACCGGTGGTGGCATGCAGCAGGCCGGAGTCGCCGGCCAGCGCGGTGTGCCAGACTTCGCGCTGGAACGGGAACACGCTCCAGCCGCGCTGTGCAAACCAGGCATCGATGTCGGCAGGCGCAGCGGCAATGGCGGCAACAGCAGCCGGGCCGGCGCGGCGGGTAGGCGCCGCCCCCGCACTTGCGGCGGGTGCCTGGCCGGAGAAGGACGCTGGCCCCGCCGCTGCGGCGGCATCGGCCACGGCAGGGGGCGCAGCGGCGGCGCTGCGACGTGGGGGCAGGCGCCGGGGGCGCGGGGCGTTCATGCGGGGCCGCTGCCGCCGAGCAAGCCCTTGAGCGTTTCCAGCGTGTCGGCGTCGTCGATGGTCTTATCGTCGCGGCGGCGCAGGATACGGGGGAAGCGTACCGCGATGCCGGACTTGTGGCGCGGCGACAGCGCAATGCCTTCAAAGCCGATCTCGAACACCATGCTGGGCTTGACGCTGCGCACCGGCCCGAACTTTTCTATCGTGGTGCGCCGGATCGCATTGTCCACCTGCGCGATCTCGGCGTCCGTCAGGCCGGAGTACGCCTTGGCGAACGGCACCAGCTGGCGTGCGCCGTCCGCGCCGCCCTCGCCGTCCCACACGGCAAAGGTGTAGTCGGTGTACAGCGAGGCCCGGCGCCCGTGGCCGGCCTGCGCGTAGATCAACACCGCGTCCACCGAGTACGGGTCGATCTTCCACTTCCACCACGTGCCGATATCCTTGGTGCGCCCCACGCCGTACTGCGCCGCCGCAGCCTTCAGCATCAGTCCCTCCACGCCCCGCGCGCGCGACTCGGCGCGCATCCGCGCCAGTTCTTCCCAGCTGGCGGCCTGCACCAGCGGCGACAGGCGCAGCTGCGGCAGGTCCAGCCGCGCCACCAGCTGCTCGAGCAGCGCGCGCCGCTGGCGCTGCGGCTGGCCGCGCAAATCGGCGCCGTCCAGTTCCAGCAGGTCGTAGGCCACCAGCACCGCCGGCAGCTCGCCCTGCATGCGCGCCGACACGGTCTTGCGCGTGATGCGCTTTTGCAGTTCGGCGAAGGGCGCCGGGGCCAGCGCGGGCGCGCCGGCGGCGCCGCGCCAGATCAGGATTTCGCCGTCGAGCACCGTGCCTTCGGGCAGGCGCAGCGCGGCCAGTTCGGGGAAGCGGTCGGTGATCAAGTCCTCGCCGCGCGACCACAGCCAGTTCTTGCCCTCCCGGCTCACCAGCTGCGCGCGCATGCCGTCGTACTTCCATTCCACCTGCCAGTCCTCCAGCGCCCCGAGCGACTCGGGCGCCGCCTGGAGCTGGTGTGCCAGGAAGAAGGGATAGGGCTGGCCGCCGCGCTGCGCGTGCTCGTCGGCCGACTGCGCGCTCACCAGTTGCAAAAAGCCTTGTGCCGTGGGGCTGACACGGCCATCGGTCCAGCCCATCAGCCGCTGCGCCACCAGCTTGCTGTCCACCGACGCGATGGCGCTCAGCGCGCGCGTCACCAGCAGGCGCGAGACGCCGACGCGGAAGCCGCCGCCTATCAGCTTGGCCAGCAGGAAGCGCTCGCGCGTTTCCAGTTCGTCCCAATAGCCGAACAGCGCGTCGCGGATGGTCTCGGGCGCCGCGCCGCGCAGGGGCGCGATGCGCTGCTCCACCCATTCGGCCAGCCCCACGTCGCTGCGCCGGCGCGGCGCAGGCAGGATATGGGCGATGGTCTCGGCCAGGTCCCCCACCGCGTGGTAGCACTCGTCGAACAGCCACTCGTCCAGCCCCGCAAACTCGGTGGCGTACTGCCGCAGCAGCTTCACCGGCACCGCCTGGCGCGGCTTGCCGCCGGCCAGGAAGTACACCGCCCACGCGGCGTTCTGCGGCGCCGCGCTGCCGAAATAGGCTTGCAGCGCCTCCAGCTTGCGGCTGGTGGCGGTGGTCTCGTCCAGTTCGGCGTACAAGCGGGCAAATTCACGCATGCGCGGCCTCCGTCCCCGTGCTCTCTGCCAGCGCCGCCGCGCCGGCATCCTCCGCCTCGTCGTCGCCGTACTCGGTATCGAAGCCGCTGGCCTCCAGGCCGTTCTGGCACAGCCAGCGCACCATCACCGGTATCGAACCGTGCGTGACAATCACGCGCTGCGCGCCGGTGGCCCTGATGGCGGACATCAGCCCGGGCCAGTCCGCGTGGTCCGACAGCACGAAGCCGCGGTCCACGCCGCGCCGCCGGCGCGCGCCGCGCAGCAGCATCCAGCCGCTGGCGAAGGCGTCGCTGTAGTCGCCGAAGCGCTTGATCCACGGCGAGCCGGCCGCCGACGGCGGCGCCAGCACGATGGAACGCCGGATTTCCGCCTTGGCCACCTCGCTCACCATGCGTGTTTCCGGCAGCGCCACGCCGGCTTCGCGGTAGACCCGGTTCAGCGGTTCCACCGCGCCGTGGCAAATGATGGTGCCGATGGACGGATCGAGTCCGCTCAGCATGCGCTGCGCCTTGCCGAAGGAGTAGCCCAGCAGCACGCTGGCCCTGCCTTGCTCCGCGTTGCGCGCCCACCAGCCGTTGATGTCGGCATAGACCTCTTCCTGCGGCTGCCAACGGTAGATCGGCAAGCCGAAGGTGGACTCCGTGATGAAGGTGTCGCAGCGCACCGGTTCGAACGGCGCGCATGTGGCATCGGCTTCCACCTTGTAGTCGCCGGAGGCCACCCACACTTCGCCGCGATGTTCCATGCGCACCTGCGCCGAGCCCAGCACGTGCCCGGCCGGATGCAGCGAGATGTGCACGCCGTTGTGCACCACCTGGACGCCGTACTCCAGGCCCTGGATATTGATGGCGCCCAGGCGCGACTTGAGGATGTTGACGCCGGACGCAGCGGCCAGGTAGTGGCCATGGCCGATGCGCGCATGATCGGCATGCGCGTGCGTGATGACGGCCCTGGCCACCGGCCGCCAGGGGTCGATGTAGAAGTCGCCGGGCACACAGTACAGCCCTTCCTTGCGGACCACCACCATATCGGACATGCCACGCTCCTGTAACGGAATGGCATCATTGTAGCCAAGCTTTCAGCGGTTTTTCTGTCCGCTTCCGCACATAGCCGGCCTAGGCGGGCTCAACGAACTCGGCCATGAAAGTCTTGGTGGTGTTTTCCGGAAATTCGATGGTGACCTGGTCGCCCGCCACGGACAGCACGGTGCCCACGTCGAACCTGGGCACCCGGACGCGGCTGCCAACGGCAAAGACCGCCTGCACGGCGCCGGGCTCGGGCGCGGCGGCGAACTGTTCTCCTGGTTCAAGTTCGACCTGCGGCGGCGCCTGGCAATTGTCGCAGCAGCCGCACTGCTCGAAGCCCGGCGCGGTGTCGCCGAAATAGTCGAGCAGCAGCTTCCAGCGGCAGTAGCCGCTTTGCGCGTAGCCGACCATCAGCTCCAGCGCCTCGCGGTCGCGCTGCTGCTTCTCGCTCTGCTGGTGACTCTTGACGAGGAAGAACTGCTGCAGCCGCTTGTCGTGCTGGAAGTACAGCAGCGTGCAATCGGCAGGCTCGCCATCGCGCCCGGCGCGGCCCGACTCCTGGTAATAGGCTTCGAGGCTGGCAGGCACCTGCAGGTGCAGCACGAAGCGCACGTCGGCCTTGTCGATGCCCATGCCGAAGGCGTTGGTGGCCACCATCACGCGCCGCTCGCCTTGCATGAACTGCTCCTGGCTGTCCCTGCGCTGCTGCGCCGGCAGCCGGCCGTGATACAGCGCCACGCTCTCGCCGGCCGCATCCAGCAGCGCATGCAGTGTCTCGGCCGCCTTCACCGTGGCGGTGTAGACGATGCCCGAACCGCGCGCGCGCTGCACCAGCGCCAGCGCCTGCTCCAGCTGCTCGTCCGGGTTGGTGATCTGCAGCACGCTATAGTGCAGATTCGGGCGGTAGATGCCGGTATTGATGACGTTCAAGTTCTTTACGCCCAGCTGCCCGGCCAGGTCGTCCACCACCTCGCTGGTGGCGGTGGCCGTCAGCGCCAGCACCGGCGGCCGTCCCAGCGCCTTCACCGCCGCGCCGAGCTCGAGATAGGCCGGGCGGAAATCATGGCCCCACTGCGACACGCAGTGGGCCTCGTCGATGACGATCAGGTCGATGTCGGTCGCTTGCAGCAACGCCCGGAACTCCGGCGTGGCCAGGCGTTCCGGCGTGCAGAACACGATGTCGCTGCTGCGCGCGCGGATGCTGGCCAGCGCTTCGAGCTCCTCCTCGCGCGGCAGGCTGCTGTTGACCTGTGCGGCGCGGATGCCGATCTCTTCCAGCTTGTCGAGCTGGTCCTGCATCAGCGAAATGAGCGGCGACACCACCACCGTGGTGCCGGGCAGGATGGACGCGGGAATCTGGTAGCACAGCGACTTGCCGCTGCCGGTGGGCATGACGGCCAAGGTGTTGCGGCCCTCCAGCACGCTGTCGATGACCTCGCGCTGGCCCGGGCGCAATTGCTCCACGCCGAACACGCGGCGCAGCAGGCGGCCGATCAGCCGTGTGCGCGCTGCGGCGGCCTGCCTGGCGCGCTTTTTCTGCGCAGCGGTTTTGCTGCTGGTAACCATAGGCACCGCCTCCCTGTCGTTACCAGCACTGTACGCGCCGGATGAGGCGGGCGCCATAGGAGCAGGCCTACCGTCACCGTAGGAGGACGGCGGAAACGCTAGGAATTGTCGAGGGCCGCTTTCAGTTCCATCAGGTCGTAGGGCTTGCGCAGCACGCTGGCCTCGAACTCCAGCTGCTCGAGCGATTCCTTGCCGTAGCCGGTGGAAAAGATGATGCGGGTGCGCTGGCCGGCCGCCAGCATGCGCCGCGCCAGGTCGATGCCGGACATGCCGGGCAGGCTGATATCGGTAAACAGGATGTCGAACTGCTGCGCCTGCATCAGCTCCCAGGCCCGTTCGCCGTCGCATACGCCGCTGACGGTGTGACCCAGCATGCCGATCAGCTCGCACACCATCTGCTGCGAATCGAGGTTGTCCTCCACCACCAGGATGCGCAGCGAGCTGTTGCGCGCGATGGCCGGCGGCGGCGGCAGCAGATCGTTGGCGTGCTCCTGCTTGTGCTGCCGCGCCAGCTTTTCCTGGCTGCGGTTGTTGAACACGTGGCGCAGCTTGCGCGCCAGTTCGTCGCGCCGGTAGGGCTTGCTCAGCAGTTCCAGCCCGGCGTCCAGGCGGCCGCCGTGCACGATGGCGTTCTGCGGATAGCCGGAGGTAAACAGCACCGCGATGTCGGGCTGGATGCCGCGCGCGGCCAAGGCCAGGTCCGGGCTGCGCAAGGCGCCCGGCATCACCACGTCGGTAAACAGCAGGTCCACCGGCTCGCGCTCGAGCACCGCCAGCGCCTGCTCGCCGTTCTCGGCCTGCAGCAAGCGGTAGCCCAGGCCGCCCAGCATGTCCAGCACCACCGCGCGCACGCCGGGGTCGTCCTCCACCACCAGCACGGTTTCGTCGCCGCCCACGGCCGGGCCGCTCAGGCCGGGCAATTCCTGAGTCTCGTCGGTGAGCGAGCGCGGCAGATAAATCTTGACGCTGGTGCCTTCGCCCGGCTCGCTGTAGATCTTGATGTGGCCCTTGCTCTGCTTGACGAAGCCGTAGGCCATCGACAAGCCCAGGCCGGTGCCCTCGCCTTCCGGCTTGGTGGTGAAAAAGGGCTCGAACGCACGCCGCAGCACCTCGGGCGGCATGCCGCTGCCAGTGTCGGTGACGGACAGCATCACGTACTGGCCGGACGGCACGTCCAGCAGGTTGTTCACGTAGTACTCGTCCAGCATGGCGTTGCCCACCTCGATAGTGAGCTTGCCGCCGCCGCGCATGGCGTCGCGCGCGTTGATGGCCAGGTTCAGCACCACGTTTTCGATCTGGCCCGGATCCACCAGCGTGTTCCACAGGCCGCTGCCGATCACCGTGGCCACCTCCACCGTTTCCCCCAGCGTGCGGCGCAGCAGCTCGTCCATATTGTCGACCAGGCGGCCCAGGTTGGACACCACCGGCTGTAGCGGCTGGCGGCGCGCGAAGGCCAGCAGTTGCGAGGACAGCTTGGCGCCCCGTTCCACCGCCGCGATGGCCATGCTCAGGCGCTTGCGGGCCGGGCTCGCTTCGGCTACATCCTGCTGCAGCAGGTGCAGGTTGCCGTAGATGATTTGCAGCACATTGTTGAAGTCGTGCGCCACGCCGCCGGTCAGCTGGCCCACCGCCTCCATCTTCTGCGACTGGCGCAGCGCTTCTTCGGCCTTGTCGCGCTCGGCGATCTCGCGGCCCACGCGCTGTTCCAGCGTATCGTTCAGGTCGCGCAGCGCCAACTCGATGCGGCGCCGCTCGGTGATATCGGTCTTGACCGCGATCAGCGCCAGCGGCTGGCCGGCCTCGTCGTCCAGGCGGCTCATGCTGCTGGAGATCCAGACCCAGTCGCCGTCCGGTTTCAGGTAGCGTTTTTCCAGGGTGAACGGCGTGCCGCTGGCCAGCAGGCGCGCCACGCGGGCGCGGTTCTCGGCCATGTCGTGCGGGTGGATGATGTCATCCATGTGCAGGCCCAGCATCTCTTCTTCGCTGCGCCCCATCATCTGGCACAGCGCACCGTTGACGCGCCGGAAGCGCCCGCTCAGATCCAACTCGGACAGGCCCACCGAGGCCTGGCCGAAAATCGCGGCCAGCCGGTCCTGGCTCACGCGCAGCGCCTGCTCCATCTGCTTGCGCAGGGTCACGTCGAAGGTCACGCCCACGTAGCGGCGCTGCTCGGGCGTGGCGCCTTCCACGGCTTCGCCCTGGCGCGCCAGCCAGCGCTGCTCGCCCGTGTCCGGGCGGCGCACGCGGTATTCGGTGTAGGCCAGCGGATTGAACTGCGCCATGCGCTCGACGCCAAGCACCGCGCGGTCGCGCTCGTCAACCAGGCTGATCAGGTATTCCGCCGTCACCTGCTGGTCGTCGGGCAAGCCCCACAAGCGGCGGAACGTGGTCG
The DNA here is from genome assembly GCF_059704565.1 of Massilia sp. NBRC 108631. Classification (NCBI taxonomy): domain Bacteria; kingdom Pseudomonadati; phylum Pseudomonadota; class Betaproteobacteria; order Burkholderiales; family Oxalobacteraceae; genus Massilia; species Massilia sp. NBRC 108631. The sequence continues at coordinate 26,689 of NZ_BAAKJE010000127.1, read as the reverse complement.
AGACGATCATCTCGCCGCTGGCGGGGAACCATTCGAAGCTGCCGATGCCGCCGGCTTCCTGCGCCATGCGCAGGCGCTCCTCGGTGGCGGCGCTGGCGGCCTTGTCGCGCTCAAGCTGCAGGCGCTGCTGCACCTGGGACGTCACGTCGCTGACCGTGCACAGCACACCGCCCACCTCGCCGCAGCTGTCGCGCACCGGCGTGTAGTACATGTCGAACCAGACCTGCTCGGGCGCGCCGTTGCGCAGCAGGGTCATCGGCGCCTCCCGCACGCTGCGCACCTCGCCGCGGAAGCCGGCCGCCAGGATTTCGCGGTTCCAGTCCCAGATTTCCGGCCACGACGCCGGCACGGTGGCGCCCAGGATGGCCGGATGGCGCGCGCCGGCAATGACGGCGTAAGCGTCGTTGTAGATCATCACGTGTTCCGGCCCCCACATCAGCACCATCGCGACCGGGGTGTTGAGCAGGATGTCGACCGTGGTGCGCAGCGCCGGCGTCCAGCCGGCCATGGGGCCGAGCGCGGTGGCGCCCCAGTCGAGGTCGCGCACCAGCTGGCCGGTGGCGCCGCCGCCGTGCGGCTGATAGCTGTGCGGCTGTTGGCCGTGCGGCTGATGGCTGTGCGGCAACTGGCCTGGGAACTGGGGGCTGGGCGAATTCATGCGGACTGCTGCTCCTGCGGATTCAGTGGGCTGTGCGGCTGGCGCGGCATGGTCACGGTAAAGACCGTGCCCTGCGCAGTATCGGACTGTACCGCAATGTCGCCGCCGTGGGCGCGCGCAAACATGCGCGCCGTATACAGGCCCAGACCCAGGCCCTGGCCGGTTTTGCGGCTGTCGCAGCCCTGCTGGTAGGGCTCGAACAGGCAGCCCAGCTGCGGTGCCGGGATCACGCCCTGGTTCGCCACGCGGATGGCCACCTGCCCGCCGGCGCCGCCATCGATGGCCACCCGCACGCGCTGCCCGGCCTCCCCGTGCAGCAGTGCATTGCCCACCAGGTTGGACAGGATTTGCGACACCATGCCGGCGTCGCACTGGCCGAGGGTGTCGCCGCTGGACGCCAGGTCGATGCGCTGCGCCTGGTCGGCGGCATGGAATTCGTCCGCAATCGCGCGGCACAGCTCGGCGTAGTCCGCAGCGGCCAGGCGCAGCGGCATGTCGCCCGAGCGGATGCGCGCCAGGTCCAGCAGCTGGTCCACCATGTGGGCCATGCGCCGCGCGCTGCTCTGGATGCGCTGCGCGGTAACCGCCACTTTCGGGTGGTCCGTCATCATCGGCAGCAGCATGGCGCCGTTCATCACCACCGACAGCGGAGTGCGCAAGTCGTGTCCCAGCACGGCGGTAAACAGCTCGTTCAGGTGCAGCGCGTGCTGCAGCTCCTTCAGCTGGGCCGACAGCTGCTGCTTTTGCTGGTGCAGTTCGACAAATACCTTGACCTTGCTGACCAGGGCCTTGCTGTCGATGGGCTTGAACATGAAGTCGACCGCGCCCGCCTCGTAGCCCCGGAAGCTGTAGCTCGGTTCGCGCGTGGCGGCGGTCAGGAAAATCAGCGGAATGCTGCGGGTGCGCTCGCTGCCGCGTATCAGCTCGGCCAGCTCGAAGCCGTCCATGTTCGGCATCTGCACGTCGATCAGCGCCAGCGCCACCTCGTGCACCAGCAACAATTCCAGCGCTTCGGCGCCGGACGCGGCCTTGAGCAGGCGCAAACCGGGCCGGGCCAGCAAGGCTTCGACCGCCGCCAGGTTTTGCTGGATGTCATCCACGACAAGGATATTGATAGCGGCAGTCACAACGGCATTCGGTGGGTGGGTAAAATTTGTTCCATATTACCAATTTTTGCCATGCCGCCGCGCATGGTTGGGCAAACATGGCGGCAGCGGCGTAAGATACTGCCCTCAGCCATCCCATTTTTCGCAACATTATGACTTTTGCCATTAGCGACGCCGCCTACGGCACCGACACCCCGGAAGCCAAGCGTGCCATGTACGCCGACCTGCGTTCACAGCTGCAAGGCCTGCTGGCCGGCGAAACCGATGTGATCGCCAACACGGCCAACTTCAGCTCGCTGGTCTTCAACACCATGCCGGGGCTGAACTGGGCCGGCTTCTATTTCCTCAAGGGGGACGAACTGGTGCTGGGGCCGTTCCAGGGCAAGCCTGCCTGCATCCGCATCAAGAAGGGACGCGGCGTGTGCGGCAGCACCGTGGAAAAAGGCGAGCCCATCGTGGTGGCGGACGTGCACGCCTTCCCCGGCCACATCGCCTGCGACGCCAATTCGCGTTCCGAGCTGGTGGTGCCGGTGTTCGCCCACGGCGCCACCTACGGCGTGTTCGACCTGGACAGCCCGCTGCCGGACCGCTTCGACGAAGTCGATTCGGAGGGCATCCAGTCCCTGGTGCGCCTGCTCGAAGCCAGCCTGCCCGCCTGAACGCGCCTGACCGGCGCAGGCTTACACCAGCAGCGCCGCGCTCATGGAGCGGGCTTCTTCGGCGGATTCGAGCAGGATCTCGTCAATTTGCGTATTGCCGACCAGGTAGGCGTCCACCGCTGCGGTGCGCGCCAGCACGGTATCGTCGGCCAGCGGCAGCGGGGAACGCAGCGGCGCCAGGCGCTTGGCCAGCAGCAGCGTGTCGCGCAGCCCGCTCGGGGGAATCGAGATGGCGCCGCCGCGCAGCGAAGCGATCGCCACTGCCACCGGCTCCGGCACCATCAGCTTGGACAGCAGTTCGCGCGTGACGATCTCGTGCAGCGCGCCGATGCTGGCGTCCGGATCTTCCAGCAGGCCCGGCAAATCGTCGGCGCGCGACAGCAGGTAAAAGCCGCCGACTTCGTGCATGATGCCAGCAAACAACGCCGTGTCGGGATCGACCCGAGTCAGGTGCCGCGCCAGCAGATGCGACAGCGACGCGACATGGGCGCAATGCTTCCACAACTGGTCGGCCTTGTAACGCAACTGGGGATCGCGGATGCGCGCGCCGAACTGGCGCACCACCATGGCCGCCGCCAGCGAATAGAGATTACGGTACCCCACCCGCACCACCGCGCCGCGCGCGCTGGTCACCACCGGACCGCCCAGGCGGCTGAACACGGCCGAATTGGCCAGCGCCACCGCGCGCGCGGCCAGCACCGGCTCGGCCAGCACCTTGCGGATCGCGTCTTCCACGTGGCAATCGGGATCGGCCAGCGCCTGCTGCAATTGCAGGGCCGCGTTCACGCTGGTGGGGAACACCAGCTGGCCGCGCCGCGCTTCGGCCACGATCTGGGCGTAATCTCTGAGTTTTTCCATCTATAAATTATACAGGCGCGCAGCACTTGGGCGTAGCCTGTTCTACTACGCCCCTGCCCGGCTTGCTCAGCGCTTGACGGCGGCCAGGATCAACTCGGCAACCTGCTTGGGCTGCGACACCATCGGCACGTGGCTGGTCTGCACGGTGGTGGTGACGGCATTGATCCTCTTGGCGAAGTCATGCTGCAGGCCGGGGTCGATCATGCGTTCCTTGCCGGCCACGATGTAGTAGTTCGGCTTGGTTTTCCACGCTGCCACCGTCACCGGCTCGGCGAAGTTCCTGGCCGGGAACAGGCCCTGTGTGGCGGCCCAGCACGCTGGTGGTGGCGGCCGGCACATGCTGGGCGAAATTGGCGGCGTACGATGCCCCCGGCAGGCTCACGAAGCCGGCAGGGCCTTCCTGCAGGGTCGGCACGCCGGCCGGCGTCGGGTAGTTCTTGCCGCTCGACGCCAGCGCCTCGCCTTCCGACAGCGCAAACGCGGCCACGCACACCAGCGCCTTGACCTTGTCGCTGGCGCCAGCTTGCGTGACGACCGCGCCGCCCCAGGAGTGCCCCACCAGCACCACTTTACCGGCCTGCGCGTCGATCACGCGCTGCGCGGCCACCACGTCGTCCGCCAGCGAGGACAGCGATTGTGCTTAATAGTTAGTTCACCATGTTTGTGATGGCTGGCTTCCCGAACTCGCCTCCATGGCTAGCCGTGGCCGCCACAAGGTACAAGGCAGACTGCAGGTCGTGCTCACTCACCTGCTCAAGGGCGCAGCTGGCTGGCAGCCTTGCTGGAGCAACGGCACGAAATCAGGCGCCTCATCGCCAGCAGTCCCAGCCTGCGCAATGTGGTGAACGAAAAAACGGATCAATGCTACCAATACGCGCGGCGCATGGCAGCCACCGAGACAGGCCTGGCGGCCGCCATGCCGCACTCGCCGTACAGCGCCGAACCGGTACTGGATGAGGATTTTCTGCCCTAGCCCGTGCCCACCAGCGTGTATTCCACGCAACCGTCCTGGCGGCAGAAGCTCACCAGCTTAAGCCCGGCCTGCTCGGCAATGTCGATGGCCAGCGAGCTGGGCGCCGAGATGGTCGCCAGCATGGGGATGCCCATGCGCGCTGCCTTGCGCGCCAGTTCATAGCTGGCGCGGCTGGACATGAAGACGAAGCCGTCCTGCATATCGCACCCCTGCAGGGCCAGCGCGCCGATCAGCTTGTCCAGCGCGTTGTGCCGTCCGACGTCCTCGAACACGGACGCGATGGCGCCGTCCGGCGTGCACCACGCCGCCGCGTGCACGCCGCCGGTGGCGCGCATCAGCGCCTGGTGCCGCCCCAGTTCGCGCGCCGCCGCCGCCACTGCCGGCGCCACGTCGCGCCCCCGCCACGGCGCCGCCACCGGTTCCGGCGCCAGGTCCAGCATGGCCAGGCTTTCGATGCCGCACACGCCGCAACCGCTGCGTCCGGCCATGGCGCGCCGCTTCTCCTTCATCTGCATGAAATGCTGCTGCGCCACCGACAGCGCCACCTCGTAGCCCGCGCCGTGCCGCTGTACCTCGATGCCGTAGATGTCCGACCGCGCCGCCACCACGCCCTCGGTCAGCACGAAGCCGGCGGCGAACTCCTCCAGGTCGGCGGGTGTGGCCATCATCACCGCATGCGAGATACCGTTGATCACCAGCGCCACCGGCGCCTCTTGCGCCACGCTGTCGATGCCGAGGCCGCTGCCGCCGCCCCTGCGCCGCAGCACCTGGCGCCTCTCGCAGCCGCTGTCCGCCACGCAGTGCAGCACGGCGCTCGCTTCTTCCAGCATGGTGGCTCCTCGGTGTGTGGCGGAAAACCCATGGTAAGCGCGGCCGCACGGGCCGGACCGGTACAGTCGTTTGCGAACCGGACGGGTACAGTTATGATGCCGTATGCGTCTCACTCACCAGGACCCCATGCGCAAGACCGCCCTTCTCACGCTGTTGCTGCTTGCCGCCGCCGCCGATGCCTGCACCCTGCGGCTAGGCTACACCACGCAAAACGCCCTGCCCTACTACGCCGGCACGGACACCGTCCCCAAGGCGCCGGGCGCGATGGTCGAACTGATGCGGGAGATGGCCGCCAGCCAGGGCTGCACGATCGATCCCTTGCGCCTGCCGACCGCGCGCCTGCTGGGCGCACTGGAAGCGGGCCAGGTCGACGCGGTGGTCCTGACCACGCCGCCGGCCGACACGGGGCACATCGTGCTCCCCCTCGACAGGAACGGCAAGCCCGACGCCAGCCGCGGCCTGCCACAGTTCACCATGCTCTATGTGCGCGCATCGGACCGCGCGGCCGCCAACCAGAACCCGGCCCGCTTCCTGCGCGGTAAGCGGGTCGGCGTCACGCACGGGGTCTCGTTCGCAGCCGAGCTGCGCGAGGGCGGCATGCTGATCGACGACGGCGCCGCCAACGCCCGCCGCAACATGGACAAGCTCCGGCTGGGCAGGGTCGACGCGGTCGCCGTCTCGCTGAATGCGCCGGGCGACATGGACGACCTGCTGGCCAGGGATTTCGCCGGCGAGCTGGGCCGCCTGGACCGTCCCTACCGCACCCGCGCCCTCTGGCTGATGGTCAACCGCGGCTATTACGGCAAGCACAAGGCGGCGGTGGAAGGCATGTGGACCTGGCTGGGCGACACCGGCGGCAAACGCCTGCCGGGCCTGCTCAAGAAATACGAAGCGGTTCGCTAAGGCCCGATCTCCAGAGAGTAAGACTTCCAGCCGGACTTTGCTACCGTGAAGTAAAGGAGGTGCGACATGCTGGACTTGAAAGACGACCAGCTTATCTCCACGGCCAATCGGGACCGTCGCGAATTGAAAAGCGCTACCTGCCTCTGCGTTTCCAGCGCACACGCCATACGGCGCCGAGCAAGTGCTGGACGACGACTTGCTGCCCTGAACTACGGCCTCTCCTGGACTGCCAGTTGCAAGGGCAGCATGGCCGGCCCGATCAGCGCCAGCAGGCGCTCGGCGCCGATGCCGTCGCGGGCTTGCACGGACAGGCCGTGCAGGAGCGCCGCGTAATAATCTCCCAACGCTTGCGCATTGCTGCCTGTCTTTAGCTCTCCCTGCTCCCCGGCAAGGCGCAACCGGTCGACGATGGCCTGCGTGCGCGCGCGCCGGTGGCTGGCCAGCCAATCGGCCACGCCGGCATTGTCCGCGCTGGTGTTGGTGGCGGCCGTGACCACCATGCAGCCTTGCGGCTGGCCGCTGCGCGTGTACAGCAGCACGGCCTGCTCCAGCATGCGGGCGATCGCGTCGCGCGCACCCAGCGGCTGGGCCAGCGCCAGTTCGGCGAATGCCCCCGCGCCGGTTTCATACAGTTCCACCGCCTCCCGGAACAGCTGCTCCTTGGAACCGAAAGCCGCGTAGATGCGCGCCGACGCTATCCCCAGCGCCGCCACCAGGTCGGCCATCGACACGCCCTCGTAGCCGCGCGTCCAGAACAGGTCGCGCGCTTTTTCCAGCGCCAGCGCTCGGTCGAATTCCCTCGGTCTTCCTGCCATTGTCCACCTCGAATTAATCATGGCGGCCAGTATAGCGCCTCGCCTGCGGTGAAGGACCGCTTGACCGCGCCAGGAATTTACCCTATTCTTTGTCGATCAACAAAGAATAGGAGCCGATATGAAAACCATCCATGGACCCGGCCTGCACCTGGCACAATTCGCCAGCGACCGCGCCCCCTTCAACAGCCTGCCCTCGATTGCCGCGTGGGCGGCGGGCATGGGCTTCAAGGCGCTGCAGATTCCCGCCTGGGACGCCCGCCTGTTCGACGTGGCACAAGCCGCGCACAGCCAGGCCTACTGCGACGAACTGACCGCCATGCTGGCGGGCCACGGCCTCGTCATCAGCGAACTGACCACCCATATCTTCGGCCAACTGGTGGCGGTCCATCCCGCCTACGACGCCATGTGCGACAGCTTCGCGCCGGCGGCGTTGCACGGCGAGCCGGAACAGCGCACGGCCTGGGCCGTCGAGCGCATCAAGCTGGCGGCCATGGCATCGAAACGCCTGGGCCTCGCCAATATGGGCACCTTCTCCGGCTCGTTCGCCTGGCCCTACCTGTTCCCCTTCCCGCAGCGCCCGGCGCGCCTGATCGAAACCGCCTTCGACGAACTGGCGCGGCGCTGGCTGCCCATCCTCGACGTGTGCGAGGAACAAGGCGTCAATCTGTGCTACGAGATCCACCCCAGCGAAGACCTGCATGACGGCGTCAGCTTCGAGATGTTCCACGAGCGCGTGGGCCGCCACCCGCGCTGCAAGATGCTGTTCGATCCCAGCCATTTCGTGCTGCAGCAGCTGAACTACCTCGACTTCATCGATATCTACCGGGACCATATCCGCATGTTCCATGTGAAGGACGCCGAGTTCAATCCCACCGGCCGGCAAGGCATCTACGGCGGCTACCAGTCCTGGGAAAACCGCGCCGGGCGCTTCCGCTCGCTGGGCGACGGCCAGGTGGACTTCAAGGCCATCTTCTCCAAGCTGGCGCAATACGACTACGCCGGCTGGGCCACGCTGGAATGGGAGTGCTGCCTGAAGGACCAGGAAGTGGGCGCGCGCGAAGGCGTGGCCTTCATCAATGCCCACATCATCCCCGTCACGGACATCGTGTTCGACGACTTCGCCGGCGCGCCGGTCAGCCAGGCCCAGATAGACGGTCTGCTGGGAATTCAACGCAACTAGACAGAAAGAAAGCCATGCACCACATCTCCCCAAGCGATCCCTCCTTCACGCACAGCTACGTCCGCATCGACGGGCAACGCATCCATTGCGTCAGCTCTGGCCAGGGCACGCCGGTGCTGCTGATCCCGGGCTGGCCGCAAACCTGGTACGCCTGGCGCCACGTGATGGCGGCGCTGGCCGCGCAAGGCTACCTGTCCATCGCCGTCGATCCGCCCGGCAGCGGCCACTCGGACCGCCCGGCCGGCGGCTACGACACCGGCGCCGTGGCGTCCACCCTGCACCGCGCCATGCTGGCCCTGGGCCACGAGCGCTACGACGTGGCCGGCCACGACATCGGCATGTGGGTGGGCTACGCGCTGGCCAGCGACTTCCCGCAGGCGGTGCGCAAGCTGGCGCTGACCGAAGCGGTGATCCCCGGCCTGGCGCCCGCGCCGCCCATCTTCGTGGCGCCGGCCGACAATATCTTCCTTTGGCATTTCATGTTCAACCAGGTGCCCGACCTGCCCGAGATGCTCACCGCCGGCAAGGAACGCGAGTATCTGCGCTTTATCTTCGACAAATGGTCCTACCAGCGCGACAAGGTGGCCGTCGAGGAGTACACCGAGGCCTACGCCACGCCGGGCGCGCTGCGGGCCGGCTTCGCCTATTACCGCGCGATCCCGGAAACCATCCGCCAGAACCTGGAGCGGGCAGAGCGGCCCCTGCCCATGCCGGTGCTGGCCATCGGCGCCGACCACGCCACCAACGACGCTCCCCTGCTGACCATGCAGGGCAAGGCCGCGTTGTTGCAGGGTGCCATCGTGCCGGACTGCGGCCATTTCATCATGGAAGAGGCGCCGCAAGCCTTCCTCGGCCACCTGCTGCCCTTCCTGGCGGAATAAGCGGCACGAAAAACGCACGAAACTCGGCGCGACGTTGTGAAAGCGGTAAAATGTCGGCCTTATCGCGCCCTCGCGCGCAGCCACATCGAACCACGAAACAATGACCACCATCCCTAGCGAAATCAACGCCGCCGCCGTCAAGAACAGCCCTGCTGAAAAAGTGACGCCAATGATGCAGCAATATTTACGCATCAAGGCGGAATATCCGTCGATGCTGGTGTTCTACCGCATGGGCGACTTCTACGAGCTGTTCCACGAGGATGCGGAAAAAGCTTCGCGCGTGCTGGGCATTACGCTGACGGCGCGCGGCTCGTCCAATGGGGTGCCGATCAAGATGGCCGGCGTGCCCTTCCATTCGCTGGAAGGCTACCTGGCCAAGCTGGTCAAGATCGGCGAATCGTGCGCGATCTGCGAGCAGATCGGCGATCCGGCCACCAGCAAGGGTCCGGTCGAGCGCAAGGTGATGCGCGTGGTCACGCCCGGCACGCTGACCGATTCGGACCTGCTGCCCGAAAAGGCCGAGCGTCCGCTGCTGGCGCTGTGCATGATCAGCCAGCGCAAGGTGGTGACGGCGGGCCTGGCCTGGCTGTCGCTGGCCAGCGGGGCGCTGAAGCTGATGGAATTCTCCGGCGACAGCCGCACCGTGGCGGTCCGCATGCAGCAGGAACTGGAGCGCATCTCGCCGGCCGAGATTCTGCGCGGCGACGACGCCGAACTGTTCGAGGACGCCTTCAGCTGCCACGTGAACCGCGTGCCGGAGTGGCATTTCGACGTGGTGAGCGGGCACAAGGCGCTGCTGGAGCAGCTGAGCGTGGCCACCCTGACCGGCTTCGGCGCGGACAACCTGGGCGCCGCCTTCGGCGCGGCCGGTGCGCTGCTGCGCTATGCCCAGTCGACCCAGGGACGCGGCCTGCAGCACGTGCGCAGCCTGTCGACCGAGACCGAGTCCGAATTCATCGGCCTGGACGCGGCCACCCGCCGCAACCTGGAACTGACCGAGACCATCCGCGGCCAGGAGTCGCCCACCCTGTTCTCGCTGCTGGACCACTGCCGCACCGCCATGGGCTCGCGCCTGCTGCGCTACTGGCTGCACCACGCCAAGCGCGACCAGGGCGTGGCCCGTTCGCGCCACCAGGCCATCGCGGCGCTGGCGCAGAGCGATGCCACCGGCATCCTGTCGCAAACCCTGGCGCAGGTGCCGGACATTGAACGCATCACCACGCGCATCGCGCTGCTGTCGGCGCGCCCGCGCGACCTGGCCAGCCTGCGCGACGGCCTGAGGCAGCTGCCGATGCTGCGCCACGCGATGGAACGCAGCGTGGGCCAGGACGCCGGCACGCTGCTCGGCGCCATTCACCATGCCCTGGCCACGCCGGACGATTGCGTGGACCTGCTGACGCGCGCGGTGATGGAAGAACCGGCCACCATGGTGCGCGACGGCGGCGTGATTGCGCGCGGCTTCGACGCCGACCTGGACGAACTGCGCGGCCTGTCCGAGAACGCGGGCCAGTACCTGGTGGACCTGGAAACGCGCGAACGCGCACGCACCGGCATCGCCAACCTGCGCGTGGAATACAACCGCGTGCACGGCTTCTACATCGAAGTGACCAACGGCCAGGCCACCAAGGTGCCGGACGACTACCGCCGCCGCCAGACGCTGAAGAACTGCGAGCGCTACATCACGCCGGAACTGAAGGCCTTCGAGGACAAGGCACTGTCGGCGCAGGACCGCGCCCTGGCGCGCGAGAAAATCCTGTACGACCAGCTGCTGGCCGACCTGGCCCCGTTCATCGGCGCCCTGCAGACCATCGCGCAGGCGCTGGCCCAGATCGACACGCTGACCGCCCTCGCCGGCCACGCGCTGCGCCATAACTGGTGCGCACCGGAGCTGGTGGCCGAGCCCTGCATCAATATCGTCGAAGGCCGACATCCGGTGGTGGAAGGCCAGATCGAGCGCTTCATCGCCAACGACTGCCGCTTCGTCAACGACCGCCGCCTGCTGCTGATCACCGGCCCGAACATGGGCGGTAAATCGACCTTTATGCGCCAGGTTGCGCTGATCACGCTGCTGGCCTACGTGGGCAGCTACGTGCCGGCCACCAGCGCGGTGATCGGCCCGATCGACCGCGTGTTCACCCGCATCGGCGCCACCGACGACCTGGCCGGCGGCCGTTCCACCTTCATGGTGGAGATGACGGAAGCGGCGGCCATCCTGAACGGCGCCAGCGACACGTCGCTGGTGCTGATGGATGAAATCGGCCGCGGCACCTCCACCTTCGACGGCCTGGCGCTGGCCTGGGCCATCGCGCGCCACCTGATCGACTCCAGCCGCAGCTTCACGCTGTTCGCCACCCACTACTTCGAGCTGACGCAGCTGCCGGAAAGCCATCCGACCGCCGCCAACGTGCACCTGTCGGCGGTGGAGCACAAGGACACCATCGTGTTCCTGCACGCGGTGCAGAACGGCCCGGCCTCGCAGAGCTACGGCTTGCAGGTGGCGCAGCTGGCGGGCGTGCCGCAGCCGGTGATCAAGGCCGCGCGCAAGCACCTGGCGCGCCTGGAGGCGCAGGCGCTGGACGCCACGCCGCAGCTGGACCTGTTTGCCGCGCCCACCGCCGACGCCAATGACGACGAGGCGCCGCAGCCGCAAGGCGCGCAGCAGGCGCAAGCCCAGGCTGCGCAGTCGCCCGCCATGCGCGAGCTGCTCGACGCGCTGGACGGCCTCGATCCGGACGCGCTGACCCCGCGCGAAGCGCTAGAGCGCCTGTACCAGCTCAAGCGCCTCGCGGAGCCGGCGCTGGCATGATGCGGCGTGCCGCCCTGCTGCTGACGGCCTGCCTGGCCGCCATGCCCGCCCTCGCTTTCGCAGCGACGGGCAAGGCGGCAACGGGCAAGACCCCAGGCGGCGCAGCGGCGGCCAAAAACCCGCGCGCCTTCCAGTTCGGCGTGATAGGCCACGCTTTCAAGGCGGACGCCGACGAAGCGCTGCTCAAGCGCGCCATCTCGGAAGTGAGCCAGGAAAAGCCGGTGTTCATCGTGGCCACGGGCATCAAGTCGGCCAGCGAGCCCTGCAGCGACAAGCTGTATGCGCAGCGCAGGGAGGTGCTGGACGACGCGCCGCGCCCCATCATCGTGTCGCCGGCCGGCAGCGACTGGACCGCGTGCCGCAATTCGGCCGGACGCTCGAACGCCATCGAGCGGCTGAACCGCATCCGCGAAGTGTTTTATCCGAACAATCAATCGCTGGGCGTGCAGCCGCTCGCGCTGACACGGCTGTCGGCCACCGCCAAGTTCCGCAGCTACGCGGAGAACGCCTACTGGGAACATGGCCCGGTGCTGTTCGCCACGCTGAACCTGCCTGCCAAGAACAATCACTTCCTGCTCGAGGCCGGCCGCAACAGCGAGTTCGAGGACAGGCTGGTAGCCAACCGCGCCTGGCTGCACCGCCTGTTCGCCATGGCACAGCGGCGCGGCGTGGAAGGCATCGTGCTGTTTTCGGACGGCGACCTGGGCGCCCACGTGGAGCAAGGCTTCTCGCTGCTGGGCGGTTTCTCGGAAAAACAGGACGGCTTCACCCAAGTGCGCAAGCAGGTGCGCGCGCTGGCCGAGAAATTCAAAGGGAAGGTGCTGCTGATCGATAACCAGGGCGACACCAAGACGGCTCCGGCCATTACATGGCGCGGCAACCTGGGACACCTGGGACTGGGCGTGGAGTGGGAAGCGGTGCGGGTGCAACCGGGCGGCGCCGCGCTGTTTGCGCTGGTGGACGGCGGGGACGCCGCGCCGTAATGCTCGGCGGGTGACGCGCCAGGCGCCTCACCCGCCAGTGCTGCTTAGTGAATCGGGTGGGAGCGGAACTCGTCGCCCTCGTCGCTGTCATCTTCTTCGCCGTGGTGGTGGCCGTGGGCGCCGTGCACGTGCTCGTGCGCGATTTCCTCATCGGTAGCGGCGCGGACGTCCACCACTTCCAGTTCAAAGCGCAGGGCCATGCCGGCCAGTGGGTGGTTGCCGTCCAGGACAACTTTGTCGTCGGCGATTTCCGTCACGGTGAAAATCATGGCTTCTTCGTCGCCGTCGTCGCCATCCGGCATGCCTTCGAACTGCATGCCCACTTCCAGCGGTTCCGGCAGGCGGTTGCGCGGCTCCACTTTCACCAGCGCGGCGTCGTAGTCGCCGAATGCGTCTTCCGGTTCGATCTGCAGGGTGGTCGCGTAGCCGGTTTCTTTGCCGTCCAGTTCTTCTTCGATTTTCGGCAGGGTGTTCTCGTACCCGCCGTGCAGGTAGACCATAGGCTGGCGACCGTCTTCGATAAGGTTATTCTGCGCGTCGGACAGTTTGTAGTTCACGGTCACGACGGTATTCTTGGCGATCTTCATATGGCTTCCTTTCATATTTAAGCTGCCAGATTATACCCTGTAAGCCCTATAGGGCATGGAGTCCGCGCTTGCAAGCGCCGACCGTTCCGCTGGCGCGCGACATGCCACGCGAATTCCCAACTTCCACCCTGCCGCTAATTCCCCCGTCCGCGTGCTTGTTATAATGGCGCATGAAAAAATTACCTCTCCTGGGCGACATCACGCCCGCGCAATTCCTGCGCGACTACTGGCACAAGAAACCATTGCTGATCCGCCAAGCGGTGCCCGGCTTCAAGCCGCTGCTCACGCTGGACGCGCTGGCCGAACTGGCCACCAAAAATTACGTCGAATCGCGCCTGGTCACCATGACCGACGGTAACTGGGACATGCAGCACGGCCCCATCGAATCGCTGCCGGCGCGCGACGAGAAGGAATGGACCATGCTGGTGCAAGGCGTAAACCTGTTCGACGCCCGCGCCGACGCGCTGCTGCGCCAGTTCCGCTTCATCCCGGACGCCCGCCTGGATGACCTGATGGTGAGCTTTGCCACCGACGGCGGCGGCGTCGGTCCGCACTTCGATTCCTACGACGTGTTCCTGCTGCAGGCGCAAGGCCAGCGCCGCTGGCGCATCAGCGCGCAGAAGGACCTCAGCCTGGTGGACGGCCTGCCGCTGAAAATCCTGGCCAATTTCGAAGCCGAAGAGGAGTTCGTGCTGGAACCGGGCGACATGCTCTACCTGCCGCCGCACTACGCCCACGACGGCACCGCCATCGGCGATTGCCAGACCTATTCGATCGGCTTCCGCTCGCCGTCGTTCCAGGAGCTGGGCGAGAATTTCCTGCAGTGGATGGCGGACTCCATCGACTTGCCGGGCCGCTACGCCGATCCGGAGCTGGAAGCGACCGCCAAGCCCGCCGAAATCCCGCGCCACATGCTGGACACGGTGATCGAGGAACTGAACAAGGTGCGCTTCACCGAGGACGACATCACTATATTCCTGGGCGAATACCTGTCCGAGCCAAAACACAATGTGTTCTTCACCGGCCCGGCCAAGCCGCTCACTTTAGAGCGTTTCCTCCAGAGCGCGGCCAAGAAGGGCGGCGTGACGCTGTCGGCCAAGTCGCAAATGCTGTACCGCGGCAGCCATGTCTTCATCAACGGCGAGTCGTTTGCCATCGGCCGGGCCGACCGCGCCGCGCTGGTGGCGCTGGCCAATGAACGCGCGCTCGACGCGGCGGCGCTGGCGGCCGCCTCGGACGACGTGGTGGACGCGCTGTACGCCTGGTATACGGACGGCTGGCTGGAACTGGCAGCCGGTAAATAAGGAGCGCAGCATGGAAAAGCAGGTCCAGCCCTTCGATACCCGCGCGGGATTCCAGGCGCAGTTACGGGCCTGCATTTCCAGAGCCAGGCTCAGCCTCCAGTTATTCGACCCGGACTTCGCCATCTGGGAACTGGGCAGCAGCGAAATGGACGCCTTGTTGCGTCATTTCCTGTCCAGACACGGCAAACTGGAACTGATCGCGCACAGCAACGCCGAACTGGAGCGCCACGCGCCGCGCTTCCAGCGCCTGCTGCGCGATTACAGCCACGCCATCGAATGCCGCCGCACCAGCCCGGCGCTGCGCCTGCTGACCGACTCGTTCTGCCTCGCCGACCAGTTGCATTTGGTGCGGCGTTATCACTCGGACCACTTCCGCGGCGAAGCAGTGTATGATTCAGCACCCGATACGCAAGTCTGCAGCGAGCGTTTTACGGGGATATGGGCGGAGTCCGTTCCCGGTTTGAGTGCGGACACTACTGGACTCTAGTCCTTATCAATGTAGAATGCTGCTGTTCGACAGGTATGCCGGTAATGGCAGTGGATGCAGGCAAATGGCCGAGGAAGCAATTTATTGCGTTATCGCAAAATAGTTGTGATTTCGGCCTTGTACGCTATTGCGACGCACCAAAAATCGCTATAATATTCGGTTAGGAAGTTTCCGTTGTCTGGCAGGCACCATTTGGTACGAAAGGCCTACGAAGACGCCCTAATGAGCGATAATTACCGGTAATTATTCATCGCAACATTGTTGTTTATTTTTTGAATTAATTAAGGAAAACCCATGAAAAAATCCCTGCTGATCGCCTCCCTGCTGGCTGTTGCTCTGGCTGCTTGCTCCAAAAAAGAAGAAGCTCCTGCTGCTCCAGTAGCAACCCCAGAAGTAGCAGCTCCTGCTGCTGCTCCAGCGGCTCCAGCCGTTGACGCTGCTGCTCCTGCTGCCGCTCCAGCTGCTGACGCTGCTGCTGCTGCCGCTACCGCCGCTTCGGCTGCCGCTTCGGCTGCTTCGGCTGCTGCTTCGGCTGCTTCGGCTGCTGCATCCGCTGCTGCGAAGTAATCAGTCAGTTGGAAAAGAAAAACCGGCTTCGGCCGGTTTTTTTTCGTCCGTACGGTGCACAGATCGGCAAGCGGCTGCGGCGGGCATAAAAAAACCGGCCGCAGCCGGTTTTTTAATGTAACAACTTATTTCAGCTGTTCGTGCAGCAAGGTCAGGATCTTCTCGCCGGTGGCGCTGGTTTCCGGCTTGCCGTCGTTGCTCAGCACGGTCACGTCGCTGGTCGAGCCGGCCGCGCTGGCCTTGACCGCCACGCGGTAGCGCTGCGCTTCCTTGTCCTTCTCGGACGAACCCCAGCTGAACAGCTTGGAGAAGAAGCCCTTGGTGGTGCCGGCGTCCTGGTCCACATAGCGGACAAAGTAGATGCCCTGCACGCGATCGCGGTCTTCCACGGTGAAGCCGGCACGGTCCAACGCCAGGCCGACCCGGCGCCAGGCGCGGTCGAAGCCCTCGTCCACTTCCACCATGCGCGCCTCGCCCGCCCCCTTGAGGGTAGCGTGCTGCGGCTGGACGATAGCGTTGTCGACGGCGGTGCGCGCGGCGGCTTCATCCTTGCCGCCGCCCAGCTTGGTCATCAGCTTGGCAATGAACAGCGCTTCCAGGTTGGGGTCGTTGGCGCGGGTGGTCCACATCGTGGTTTCCTTCTGGGCGCCGGTGATGACTTCCTCGGCGCCGCGATGGCTGATGTAGATCTCGGTGCTGCCGTCCGGCAGGCGCTCGAGGCGGGTGCGGTATTTATCCCGCTCGCCGCTCGAATACAGTGAATCGAACACCTTGCCGATGGTGTTGCGCACGAAGTCTTGCGGAATCTTGGCGCGGTTTTCATTCCATTCCGTTTCCAGGATGCCGGCCTTGGGCTCGTTCATGGACAGGGTGAAACCCGACTCTTCCCAGAAATTCTTCAGCTGCGGCCACAGTTGCTCAGGCGTTTGCTTGACCACCAGCCAGCGCTGGTTGCCAGCGCGCATGACTTTGACGCTGTCGGTGCCGCTGGTGGCCACCTGGTTGCTGCTGCCAACCGGGGCCGCCGCCGTGCCGCCGGCCGCGCGCTGGGCCTGGTAGCCGGAGGCGGTGGCCACGCCACGGGTGCTATCCGGCAGGGAATAGCGGTTATCTGCTTGCAATTGCGTCAAATCCGGCGGCACGTCCAGCGTGGTGGCTTTCTTGGCCGACTTGTAGTCGACCTTGTCCTGGCCGACGACCGAGCTGATCATGCCGCAACCGGTCAGGCTGACGGCCATGGCGGCGATGGCGGCAATGCCCAGGCCGCGCTGCGGGGTAATGGATGCTGTCTTGCGAATAGTCATGTTTTACTGGAAAGAAAAGCGCGCCTGGGGCGGGGCTTAGTTGATCAGGCCGGCTTCGCGCAGCGCGCCGCGCACGGTCTCATGGTACTCGGCTGCCAGCGGCACCAGCGGCAGGCGTATGCCGGCAGGCATCATGCCCATTTCGGCCAGCGCCCACTTCACAGGCACCGGATTGGGCTCGACAAACAGCTTTTGGTGCAGCGGGAAGACCTTGTTGTTGATCTCGATGGCCCTGGCAATGTCGCCTGCCATGGCGGCCTTGCACATCTCGTGCATGGCGCGCGGCGCCACGTTGGCGGTCACCGAAATATTGCCTTTGCCGCCGGCCAGCATCAGGGCCACGGCGGTCGGATCGTCGCCCGAGTAGACCGCAAATTCCTTGGGCGCCAGGCGCAGCAGGTCCAGGCCGCGGCCGATGTTGCCGGTCGCATCCTTGACGCCGATGATGTTCTTGATGGCGGCCAGGCGCACAATGGTCTCGTTCGACATGTCGGCCACGGTGCGGCCGGGCACGTTGTACAGGATCACGGGGATATCGACTGCTTCGGCAATGGCCTTGAAGTGCTGGTACATGCCTTCCTGGGTAGGACGGTTATAGTACGGCACCACTTGCAGCACGGCGTCCGCGCCCGCATCCTTGGCATAGCGGGTCAGTTCGATCGCCTCGGCGGTCGAATTGCCGCCGGCGCCGGCGATGATGGGAATGCGGCCTTTGGCGTGCTCCACGGTGGCCTTGACCAGGGCGCAGTGCTCCTCCACGCTCACGGTGGCCGATTCGCCAGTGGTGCCGACAATGACGATGCCATCCGTACCTTCGGCGATGTGCCAATCGATCAGCTTGTTCAAACCCGGATAGTCCAGACTGCCGTCTGCGTGCATCGGGGTGACAATTGCTACTATGCTGCCCTTAATCATAGTTAACCAAAACAGTAAGAAATTAAAACAACGATTGTAGACGATAGGCCGGGTCTGTGGTGCTTCCCGGAACAGTATCCTATATTAAATTGCGATGAAACCGTCATCAAAATGATGGCAAGAGCGCGGCAACGCGCGGGAACTCCGGCTTCACGGCGCAGATGCGTTGCACCAGAGCAGGTTTTGGAGTTTCCACCCGGCCATCCTCAAAAGCGACTACGCGCAGCTCATGCTTGGCGGCCCATTCCAGCAGTTCGCCGGGCGCCAGCAGGAAGGCGGGATTGGACGGCTTACCGAATTCGGCATTGCCTTCCGAGAAAGTCTCGTAAATGAGAACGCCATTTGGCGCCAGGCTAGCCAGCATGTCCGCAATCAGCGGGCGGTGCAAGTAGTTTGTGACGACAATGCCGGCAAAGCGGCCCGGTCCGAAGGGCCACACGGCGTCGTCCGCCTCGAGGTCGATCTGCGAGGTGACGATGCCGTCGCCGGCGGCAGCGGCCAGCGAATCGGCATTCTGGTCCACCGCCACCACCGAGTGGCCGAGGGTGACGATGTGACGCGCGTGGCGGCCGGTGCCGCAGGCCAGGTCCAGCACCTCGCCGCCTGGAATCAGGGGCGCGAATCGCCGCACCCAGGGAGAAACTTGTTCACTCATGTGTAGGAAAGTCCCATTGCTTCGCGCACATCGCGCATGGTTTCTTGAGCCAGTTTGCGGGCCACGTCGTTGCCGTCGGCAACGATGGCGCGCACCAGCGAGGGGTCGTCCAGATAGGGCTGGGCGCGTTCATGCATCGGCTCCTGCTCCTTGATGATGGCGTCGATCACCGGCTGCTTGCACTCGATGCAGCCGATGCCGGCCGACTGGCAGCCTTTGACCACCCATTCCTGGGTGGCGTTGTCGGAATAAACCTGGTGAAACTGCCACACCGGACAGCGCGCCGGGTCGCCCGGGTCGCTGCGGCGCACGCGGGCCGGATCGGTCGGCATGGTGCGCACCTTCTTGGTCACGGCGTCCCTGTCCTCGCGCAGCGCGATGGTGTTGCCGTAACTCTTGGACATCTTGCGGCCATCCAGGCCCGGCAGGCGGCCGGACGCGGTCAGCTTGGCCTGGGGTTCCACCAGGATCAGCTTGCGGCTGCCCTCCAGGTAGCCGAACAGGCGCTCGCGGTCTATCATCGACAGGCTGTGGGCGTCGTCCAGCATGGCCTTGGCCTGTTCCAGCGCCTCATCGTCGCCATCCTGCTGGTATTGCGTGCGCAGTTCGTTGTACAGCTTGGCGCGCTTGCTGCCCAGCTTTTTCACCGCGTCCTGCGCCTTTTGCTCGAAACCCTTCTCTTTGCCGTACAAATGGTTAAAACGGCGCGCAATTTCGCGCATCATTTCAATGTGCGGCACCTGGTCGTCACCCACCGGCACCTCGGACGCGCGGTAGATCAGCACGTCGGCCGCCTGCAGCAGCGGATAACCGAGGAAGCCGTAGGTTGCCAGGTCCTTGCTGGCCAAGTTGTCGATCTGGTCCTTGTAAGTGGGCACCCGTTCCAGCCAGCCCAGCGGCGTGGCCATCGACAGCAGCAAGTGCAGCTCGGCGTGCTCGGGCACGCGCGACTGGATGAACAGCGTGGCCTGGGAAGGGTCGATGCCGGCCGCCAGCCAGTCCACCAGCATGTCCCAGGTGCTGCGCTCGATCAGCTCCGGGTCATCATAGTGAGTGGTCAGCGCGTGCCAGTCGGCCACGAAAAACAAACAAGGCAACTCGGCCTGCATCTTGACCCAGTTGGTCAGCGCACCGTGGTAATGGCCCAGGTGCATGGCGCCCGTGGGGCGCATACCGGAGACGACGCGGTCGGGATACATGGCGCTCAGCCCAGCAACAGGCGCAGCGGGTACACCAGCGTGATGAACAGCCCCTGCGTCAGCTGCACCATGGTGGCCAGGATGGGACTGAGGATGCCGGTGTACATCAGGGCCAGCAAGCCGATGAACACGTAGGGGCCGTAGCGCTCGATCTTGGCAAATTTATAAGCCAACGGGTCCGGCAGCAGCGCGGTCACGATGCGCCCGCCGTCCAGCGGCGGCACCGGGATCAGATTGAACACGCACATCACCGCGTTGGTCAGGATGCCGGCCTTGGCCATGCCGAGCAGGAAGGGCTCCTGTACGCCCAGCCGGTACATGAACAGCAGCGCGATAGTCCAGCCCAGGCCCATGGCGAAATTGGCGGCCGGACCGGCCGCCGCCACGAAGCCCATCTGCTTCTTTGGATTACGCAGGCGGCTATAGTCCACCGGCACCGGCTTGGCATAGCCGAACGCCATGCCGAGCGGGCTCAGCGCAAGCAAGACAGGCAGCAGCACGGTACCGAACCAGTCGATATGGGCGATGGGATTGATGGTCAGCCGTCCTTGCTGCTCGGCGGTGGTGTCGCCGAAATAGCGGGCCACATAGCCGTGCGCGGCTTCATGCAGGGAGATGGCGAAAAGCACAGGAATCGCAAAGACGGCGATGGTCTGTATCGTTTGATTGAAATCAGTCATAGGTAAAATTCTACCAGACCGGGATGAGCGGCCTGGAGCGTGGGGGAATGGGAGGGGTGGAAGATGCTTACAGGCCCAGCACGGCGGGGTCGCCCCGGCCCTGGCGCACCAGCTCGGGTTCCGCGCCGCTCAGGTCGATGACGGTGGTGGGCTCGAAGCTGCAGGCGCCGCCGTCGACGATCAAATCCACCTGCTTTTCCAGCCGTTCGCGCACCATTTCCGGGTCGGTCAGCGGCTGGTCGTCGCCCGGCAGGATCAGGGTGGTGCCCAGCAGCGGCTGCTGCAGCTCGGCCAGCAGCATCTCGACGATGCAGTTTTCCGGCACCCGCAGGCCGATGGTCTTGCGCGACGGATGGCTGAGGCGGCGCGGCACGCAGCGGGTCGCCTCGAGGATGAAGGTGAACGGACCCGGCGTGGCGGCCTTGAGCAGGCGGAACTGCTTGTTGTCCACGCGCGCGTAGACGCCAATCTCGCTCAGGTCGCGGCACAGCAGGGTCAGGTGGTGCTTCTCGTCGATGCCGCGGATGCGGCGCAGGCGCTCGACCGCGCTTTTATCGTCCAGGTGGCACACCAGCGCGTAGCACGAGTCCGTCGGCAGCGCGACGATGCCGCCGCCGTGGATGATTTGCGCGGCCTGCTTGATCAGGCGCAGCTGCGGGTTGACCGGATGGATCTGGAAGTATTGACTCATGCTTGGCTTATGCTGGGCTCAGGCCGCCGGTCTCAGCGCGGCAACTGCTGCAGGGCCGCGATGCGCTGTTCCATCGGCGGGTGGGTGGAAAACAGCGCGGACCAGCCGCCGCCGCCGGTAATGCCGGAGGCCGCCATATTCTGCGGCAGCGCGCCCGGCTCCAGGCCGCCCAGGCGGGCCAGCGCGTGCTGCATCGGCACGCTGCTGCCGAGCAGCTTGGCCGAGCCGGCGTCGGCGCGGAATTCGCGCTGGCGCGAGAACCAGGCCACGATGATGGAGGCCAGCAGGCCGAACACGATTTCGCAAACGAACACGGTGACCATGTAGCCAATACCGGTGCCGCTGCTGCGCTCGCTGTCCTTGCCGCGCAGCATATTGTCGACAAAGAAGCCGACTATGCGCGCCAGGAACACGACGAAGGTGTTCACCACGCCCTGGATCAGGGTCATGGTCACCATGTCGCCATTGGCGATGTGGGCCACTTCATGGCCCAGCACGGCTTCCACCTCGTCGCGGTTCATCGACTGCAAGAGGCCGGTGGACACCGCCACCAGGGCCGAATTCTTGAACGCGCCGGTGGCGAAGGCGTTCGGTTCGCCCTCGTACACGGCCACCTCCGGCATGCCGATGCCGGCGCGCTCGGCCAGTTGGCGCACGGTGGCCACCAGCCACTGTTCGGTGGAATTGGCGGGCGCGTCGATCACGCGGGCGCCGGTGCTCCATTTGGCCATCGGCTTGCTGATCAGCAGCGAAATGATGGCGCCGGTAAAACCCACCACCAGCGAGAAGGCCAGCAAGGTGCCCATTTGCAGCTGGCCGCCCGCCGTGGGACGGCCGATGCCCAGCAGCGACAGCACCAGCGACAACACCAGCATCACGGCCAGGTTGGTGGCGATAAAGAGGACGATACGTTTCATAGTGCTTTCTCCGCAGAGTTACCCGAGCATCAGGTGCGGCCGGGTAGCCTGAATTACAAGTGCTTAGAACCAGTCGTGCCAGACCGGGGTCACATTGCCCGGCAGCGGCGGCAGCAGCTTGAAGTCCACCCGCGCCTCGCCGGGCGCATGGAAATCGGTGCCGCGCGAGGCCAGGAAGCCGTAGGAATTGGCCAGGCGCGCGTATTCGGGGTATTGGTCCGGCGTGTGGCTGCCGGTCACCACTTCGATGGCGGCACCGCCCATCTGCTTGAATTCGTCGAACAGCACGCCCTCGGCGGTGTCGCTGAACTTGTAGCGGCCCGGGTGGGCGATCACGGCGATGCCGCCGGCGCCGCGTATCCACTGCAGCGACTGCTCCAGGGTGGCCCAGCGGTGCTCCACGTAGCCCGGCTTGCCTTCGCACAGGTATTTCTTGAACACTTCCGACGTGTTGCGGCAGGCGCCGATCTCGACGATGTAACGCGCGAAGTGGGTGCGCGACATCAGATTCGGGTTGGACACGTACTTCAGCGCGCCCTCGTAGGCGTCCGGGATGCCGGCCTTGGCCAGCTGGGCGGCGATTTCGCGGCCGCGGCTGTCGCGCCCCGAACGGGTCTGCTCCAGGCCGTTTACCAGTGCGGCGTTGTTCTCGTCGATCTGCAGGCCGACGATGTGGACCGTTTCGCCGGCCCAGGTGATGGAGATTTCCACGCCGGTCACAAAGCGCATGCCCTGCTCGGCGGCAGCGGCGCGCGCGGCCGGGATGCCGCCGACTTCGTCATGATCGGTCAGCGCCCACACGTCCACCCCGGCCTCGCGCGCCACCCTGGCGACCTTGGCCGGCGGCAGCACGCCGTCGGAAACGTTGGAATGGCAGTGTAAATCTACATTCATACGGGCTGATTGTTTACGCTAATAGAAACACCATTGTACGCTGCTTGGCGGTCAAGCCAAAAACTCCTCCAGCATGGCGGCCAGCTGCTCCGGCTGGTCGTGATGCAGCATGTGGCCGGCGTTGTCCATCATCTTCGCGGTCACGTTGGCCAGGTGGCCCAGGCGGCGGTCGATTTCCACCCGCGCCTCCTCCTTCGGCCCCATCCACAGCCACATATTGGTGTGCTCGGCCTCCACCCACAGCACCGGCGCGGTGATCGCGCGCCAGCACGCCATCACTTCCTCCACGTGGTACAGCAGCGGGTTGATGCGCTTGTGGGCCGGATCGCCCAGGATGGCCCACTCGCCCTTGTCGTTCTGCCCCGCCCAGTGGCTGGCCAGGAAGGCGGCGCGCTCGTCGGACAGACGCGGATTGGTCTTTTGCAGGCGCTTGGCCACTTCGCCCAGGTCGGCGTAGCCGCGCATTTCCTGCGGTTCCAGCAGCTCGTCCATCCACTTGGCGTAGCGCGCCGGCGCCTGGTCCGGCGTGGTGGACTTCATGCCGAAGCCTTCCAGGTTGACCAGGCGGCGGATGCGTTCGGGCCGCGCGCCCGCGTACAGGCCCACCACGTTGCCGCCCATGCTGTGGCCCAGCAGGTTGACCGGGCTGTCCGGCTGGTAGTGGCGCAGGATGGCGTCCAGGTCGCCCAGGTAATCGACGAACCAGTAAGTGTCCACGCGAGGGCGCTCGGTCAGGCCGAAGCCGCGCCAGTCGGGGGCGATCACATGCCAGTCGCCCTGCAGCGCGTCCACCACGAACTGGAACGAGGCCGACACGTCCATCCAGCCGTGCACCATGAAAATCTTGGGCGCCCCTGCCCTGCCCCAGTGGCGGATATGGGTGCGGTTGCCGCGCACGCTGATGAATTCGGATCGGGATGGTTTCATGATGATTGCAGCCTTGAAAGTAGCGCAGCGAGCGCAATATGGGTGCCTTGGACTGGGCGCAAGCCCTTATAATAGCACGATCGTTCGCAAATCCTGAAGCAGGCCGATGCCTGGCAGGCGTAAAATAGCGCCATTCCGCAGTTTCCACAAATACTCAACTGGGCTTTCCATGACCATCTACCAGCTGGGCGAGCACGCGCCCGAGATTGACGCTTCCGCATTTGTTGCCGAGACCGCCAGCCTGATCGGCAAAGTGACGCTGCACGCCAACGCCTCGGTATGGTACGGCACCACGATACGCGGCGACAACGAACGCATCACCATCGGCGAAAACAGCAACGTCCAGGAAAACACCGTGATGCATACCGACATGGGCTACCCGCTCACCCTGGGCAAGAACGTGACGGTGGGCCACCAAGCCATGCTGCACGGCTGCACCGTGGGCGACGGCTCGCTGATCGGCATCCAGGCCGTGGTCCTGAACGGCGCCAAAATCGGCAAGGGCTGCCTGGTGGGGGCCGGCGCGCTGGTCACCGAGGGCAAGGAATTCCCGGACAACCAGCTCATCATCGGCGCCCCGGCCAAGGCCGTGCGCACGCTGACCGAACAGGACGTGGCCAACCTGCAAGCGGCCGCCGACAGCTACGTCAAGCGCAGCCAGCTGTTCAAGACGCAACTCAAGAAAATAGGATAAACCATGAGCATCACCCCAGATCTGGCGGTTAGCCAGGACACGCTGCAGAAATTCATCTTCGACAACGCCTCCGTGCGCGGCGAGCTGGTCGACATCTCGGCCACCTGGCGCGAGGTTCAGGCGCGCCACGCCTACCCGGCGCCGGTCAAGCGCCTGCTGGGCGAAATGGTGGCTGCCGCCGCCCTGCTGTCGGCCAACCTGAAGTTCAACGGTTCCATCATCATGCAGATCCACGGCGACGGGCCGGTGCGCCTGCTGGTGGTCGAGTGCGACGCCGACCTGCGCCTGCGCGCCACGGCCAAGCTGACCCCGGACGCGGCCATTGCCGACGACGCCGGCGTGATGCAGCTGCTGAACGCGCACGGCAAGGGCCGCTTCATCATCACGCTCGATCCGGCCGACAAGGTGCCGGGCCAGCAGCCTTACCAGGGCATCGTGCCGCTGGACGGCGACGACGTGGCCACCGTCATCGAAAACTACATGCAGCGCTCGGAACAGCTGGACACCAAGCTGTGGCTGGCGGCCGATGACAACGTGGCGCGCGGCCTGCTGCTGCAAAAGCTGCCGCACCACGGCGGCAAGGCCGAAACGGCGCAGCTGTCGCAGGACGACGCGTTGGAAACCTGGAACCGCGCGGTGATCCTGGGCTCCACCCTGAAGCAGGAAGAAATCCTCAGCACCACCATCGACGTGCTGATGCAGCGCCTGTTCTGGGAAGAGACCATCCGCGTGTTCGATCCGGTGCATCCATCCTTCCACTGCAGCTGCACCCGCGAGAAAGTGGGCAATATGCTGAAGATGCTGGGCCAGGAGGAAGTGGAAGGCGTGCTGGATGAACAGGGCACCGTCGCCATCAACTGCGATTTCTGCGGCCAGCACTACGAGTACGACAAGGTCGATTGCGCCCAGCTGTTCGTCACCAGCGCGCCCGCCGAAGTGCTGATGCACGCCAGCGAAGCCAAGCATTAAGCTGTAATTCCCGTCCCCGCGCAGTTCCACCCACTGGCGCGGGGACGGGTTTCCCCCCGCGCCGGCGCCCCTCCTCCGCCTCGCCAATTCATCAATTCGTCACCGTACCGTCATGCCGCCGTCACACCGGCTGGTTACGCTGCGCGTCGTTTGCATTTCTTCCAATGTTTCCAACGACAGGCTCATGATGAACAAGACTCTCCTCGCTTCCGCCATCTGCATGGCATTCTCCTTCCCCGTCTTTGCAGCCACCTCGGCGGCCCCGGCCGAACCGGCAGCCCCGGCTGCGGCCGACAGCGGCAGCGAAATGGCCGCAGCGGCAGCCGGCCCGGTGGCCACCGTGGAAGTAGCGTCGCGCAAGACCCGCTCCTCGGTGGCGATGACCAAAAATGAAATGCAGAAGATCCTGCCCGGCATCAACCCGCTGAAGGCGCTGCAAGCGCTGCCCGGCGTGAGCTTCCAGACCGCCGACCCATGGGGCAACAATGAGCAGAACCTGTCGCTGTTCGTGCACGGCTTCAGCGGCCAGCAGCTGGGCTACACCATGGACGGCGTGCCGCTGGGCGACCAGCAGTACGGCAACTACAACGGCCTGTCGCCGCAGCGCGCCGTCATCAGCGAAAACGTGCGCAGCGTGATCCTGTCGTCCGGCGCGGGCGACCTGGCCACCGCCTCGACCAGCAACCTGGGCGGCACCATCGAAACCTTCTCCAGCGATCCGCTGGCCGCGCCAGGCGCCACCGTGCAGCAGACCGTGGGCAGCTACCGCACTTCGCGCACCTATGCGCGCTTCGACACCGGTACCTTCGGCGGCGGCAGCAGCGCCTACATCTCGGCCGCGCACCAGAAGCAGCGCGCCTGGGACTTCAACGGCAAGCAGGGCGGCGACCAGGTCAACGCCAAGTTCGTCAACCAGGGCGAGGCCGGCAAGCTGACCCTGTACTTCGCCTATTCGGACAAGATCGAACCGAACGAGGACAGCACCGTGCACGTGGCCGGCGAAACCAGCGCGCCCTACACCCGCCCCTTTACCTACCCCGACTTCGCCTACGCGCTGAGCTACCTGTCGCCCACCGGCGCCACGCCTGCGGCGGACGGCAACAACTACCGCAACTACTACAGCGACGCGCAGCGCAAGGATTACCTGGGCTACGCCAAGTTCGACTGGCGCCTGGGCGAATCCACCACCTGGAGCAACCAGGTCTACCATCACGACGACGACGGCGTGGGCGTGGTGGCCGGCCCG
>NZ_BAAKJE010000126.1:0-4985 GCF_059704565.1 Massilia sp. NBRC 108631 | reverse complement strand
CGCCTCACGGCGGTTTTTTTTTCGTCCGGGCCCGGCTTACTGGAAAGCCTGGATGCCGGTCTGGGCGCGGCCCAGGATCAGCGCGTGGATGTCGTGCGTGCCTTCATAGGTGTTGACCACTTCCAGGTTCACCATGTGGCGGATCACGCCGAACTCGTCGGAGATGCCGTTGCCGCCCAACATATCGCGCGCCACGCGGGCGATGTCCAGCGACTTGCCGCAGGAATTGCGCTTCATCATGGAGGTGATCTCGACGGCGGCGGTGCCGGCGTCCTTCATGCGGCCCAGCTGCAGGCAGCCTTGCAGGCCCAGCGTGATCTCGGTCTGCATGTCGGCCAGCTTCTTCTGCACCAGCTGGTTGGCCGCCAGCGGACGGCCGAACTGCTGGCGGTCCATGGTGTACTGGCGCGCCGTGTGCCAGCAGGCTTCGGCCGCGCCCAGCGCGCCCCAGGCGATGCCGTAGCGCGCCGAGTTCAGGCAGGTGAACGGGCCTTTCAGGCCGCGCACGTCCGGGAAGGCGTTCTCTTCCGGGCAGAACACATTGTCCATCACGATTTCGCCGGTGACCGAGGCGCGCAGGCCGAACTTGCCGTGGATGGCGGGCGCGGACAGGCCGGCCATGCCTTTTTCCAGCACGAAGCCGCGGATCGCGCCTTCATCGTCCTTGGCCCACACCACGAACACGTCCGCCACCGGGGAATTGGTGATCCACATCTTGGCGCCGGACAGCGCGTAGCCGCCCGCTACCTTCCGGGCGCGGGTGATCATCGAGCCGGGGTCGGAACCGTGGTTCGGCTCGGTCAGGCCGAAGCAGCCGATCCACTCGCCGGTGGCCAGCTTGGGCAGGTATTTCTGTTTTTGTGCTTCGGTGCCGAACTCGAAGATGGGCACCATCACCAGCGACGACTGCACGCTCATCATGGAGCGGTAGCCGGAGTCCACGCGTTCGACTTCGCGCGCGATCAGGCCGTAGCTGACGTAGTTCAGGCCGGGGCCGCCGTACTGGTCCGGGATGGTGGGGCCGAGCAGGCCCAGTTCGCCCATCTCGCGGAAGATGCTGGTGTCCATGCGCTCGTGGCGGAACGCTTCCAGGATACGCGGCGCCAGCTTGTCCTGGCAGTAGGCGGCGGCGGCGTCGCGCACCATGCGTTCTTCGCTGGTCAGCTGGTCGTTCAGCAACAGGGGATCGTCCCAGTGGAATTGCGCGCGGGCTTGGCTCATGGTGTGGTCTCTGGTTATGGTGAAAGATCCCGGTATTCTAGAACGCCGACCCCGCAGCGGCTATTCAAATGGCGACACCAATTTCCGTTTTTAGCCCAGGGTTCAGCGCAGCCCCCGGAACTGCCCGCCGTGGAACACCAGCGGCGCCTGCGGGGCCGATTCGCAGTGCTCCACTTCGCCCACGAAAATCACGTGGTCGCCCTCCGGGTAGCGGCTGCGGTTGTGGCATTCGAACCACGCGGCGGCGCCCTTCAGGATGGGCTGGCCGGTGCGCGACAGCTCGTACTCGGCGCTGGCCCACGGGTCTTCGCCGCGGCTGGAGAACAGCTTGGCCAGGTGTGCCTGGCTGGCGTTGAGCACGTTGATCACGTAGTGCGAGTTGCCGGTGAAGATGGGCAGGCTGTTGGCGCCGTTGGCCAGGCTCCACAGCACCAGCGGCGGGTCGAGCGAGACGGAATTGAAGGAGCTGGCCGTCAGGCCGCGGAAGGTGCCGTCGGCCAGGCGGGTGGTGATGACGGTAACGCCGGTGGCAAACTGCGACAACGCCTGGCGGAAGTGCAGCGTATCGAATTCACGCGAGTCGGCGCGGGGGGAGCTAATATTCATGGGGAACCTGTATTTTCCAACATTATGCCAAAGAACCGCACCGCACAGCATTTGCAGGTGCATGCGCTTGCGCTTTGCGTTACAGTAGTCATCA
Source organism: Massilia sp. NBRC 108631 (assembly GCF_059704565.1). NCBI lineage: Bacteria > Pseudomonadati > Pseudomonadota > Betaproteobacteria > Burkholderiales > Oxalobacteraceae > Massilia > Massilia sp. NBRC 108631. The sequence goes on along the minus strand of NZ_BAAKJE010000126.1, from coordinate 3,064 downwards.
TCAAACGTGCTCTGAGCGGGAGGGACGGTATGACTAGCAATGCGGCAGCGACGGAAGTGGCCGTGCTTGGCGGCGGCTGTTTCTGGTGCACCGAGGCCGTGTACCTGGAAGTGCGCGGCGTGCGCGGCGTGCAATCGGGCTACACCGGCGGCCAGCAGCCCGACCCCACCTATGAACAGGTGTGCACCGGCGCCACCGGCCATGCCGAAGTGGTGCGGCTCGAGTTCGACCCGGCCGTCATCAGCTACCGCGACCTGCTGGAAATCTTCTTCACCATCCATGACCCCACCACCTTGAACCGCCAGGGCAACGACGTCGGCACCCAGTACCGCTCGGTGATCTATTACCAGTCGCCGGAACAGGAAGCCACCGCGCGCCAGGTGATCGCCGAAATGGCGGTGGTGTGGGACGCGCCCATCGTCACCGAACTGTCGCCCGCGCAGCCTTTCTACAAGGCCGAGGACTATCACCAGAATTATTTCGAGCAGCACCCGCTGCAAGGCTATTGCGCCTTCGTGGTGGCGCCCAAGGTGGCCAAGTTCCGCAAGACCTACAGCAACCGCCTGAAGTAAGCTGTATAAAAACGATAACAATAAGTGGCTGCCCCATGAAGGTAGTGATTGTTGACGATACCCACATCAACCTGGTGTTGATGTCGCGCCTGATCGGCAAGCTCGAAGGCGTGGAGACGGTCAGCTTCCGGGCCGCGCACCCGGCGCTGGCATGGTGCAACAGCCATGCCTGGGACTTGCTGATCATCGACTACATGATGCCCGACATGGACGGCCTGGCGCTGATCGCCGGGTTGAACCATGGCCTGCAGGCGGACCCGCGCGAACGCCCGCCGGTGCTGATGGTCACCGCCAGCACCGACGTCGAGGTGCGCCACCGCGCGCTGGAGAACGGCGCCAGCGACTTCCTGATCAAGCCGATCGACAAGGTGGAGTTCCTGGCCCGCACGCGCAACATGCTGCAGCTGCGCCGCGCCACCGTGGGCCTGCGCGACGAGGTGCACAAGGCCACCGCCGAACTGCGCGCGCGCGAGCAGGAAACCATCATGCTGCTGGCGCGCGCCTCCGAATACCGCGATCCGGAAACCGGCGCCCACATCCTGCGCATGGCGCATTATTCGCGCCTGATCGCGGCCGAACTGGGGCTGTCCGAACAGGAGCAGGAAGACATTTTGAACGCGGCGCCGATGCACGACGTGGGCAAGGTCGGCACGCCGGACCAGATCCTGCTCAAGCCGGGCCGCCTGAACGAGGAGGAAATGGCGGTGATGCGCCAGCATGCGCGCATGGGCTATGACATCCTCAAGGGCAGCCAGGCGCGCATGCTGCAGCTGGCCGCCGAGATCGCGCTCAGCCACCACGAGCGCTGGGACGGCGCCGGCTATCCGGGCGGCCACGCCGGCGAGGACATCCCGCTGGTGGGCCGCATCGTCGCCGTGGCCGATGTGTTCGACGCGCTCACCAGCGTGCGGCCGTACAAGCAGGCCTGGAGCATGGAACAGGCGCGCCAGTACCTGCTGGACCACCGCGGCAGCCATTTCGACGCGCGCTGCGTGAACGCGCTGCTGGCGCGCTGGGGCGAAGTGCAGGCCATCAGCGCGCGCTACCGCGACGAGGGACGGCCGGCCTGAGGCCAGCCGCGCGGCGCCGCCATGCAGTACGCCCGCCTGCTCAACCTGGTGCAGCGCGCGCTGGGCGCGCAGGACGACGCGGAAATGCGGCAGCGCCTGGCGGACTTGCGCGCCATCGGCGAAACCACGCTGGCCAACGGCTTGCTGGCCCTGCTGGTGGAGGGCGAGCGCGCCGACCCCGGCCCCGGTCCCGGCCTGCCGCCGCAGCGTGAGACGGAGGCGGACGCGCGCCACCGGCAGGAGCTCACCGAACAGATCCTGGACCAGCTGCCCATCCCCGTGTTCCTGAAGGACCGCGAAGGGCATTTCCTGCGCTTTAACAAGCGCTTCGAGGAATTCACGCAGCGCACGCGCGAAGAAATCCTGGGGCGCACCATCGAGCACTTCGCCTCCCCGCGCTGGGCCGAGGCCACGCGCGCCGAGGACAGCCTGGCCTGGCGCAGCGGCCGCATGGTGACCAGCGAGCGGCGCCTGATGAGCTTTGATCCGCCGCGCGACGTGCTGGTCAGCCGCAGCGTCATCAACAGCGGCGGGCGCAGCTATATGCTGGGCTACTTCATCGACATCAGCGAACAGCGCGCCGCGCGCGACGCCATGCAGCGCGCGGTGGAATCGGCCGAAACGGCCAGCCGCGCCAAGAGCGAGTTCCTGGCCAATATGAGCCACGAAGTGCGCACGCCGATGAACGGCATTCTCGGCATGACGGAACTGGTGCTCGAATCGGACCTCACGCCCGAGCAGCGCGCCGACATCGGCCTGGTGAAGGCCTCGGCCGACGCCTTGCTGGCCATCGTCAACGACATCCTGGACTTCTCCAAGATCGAGGCCGGCAAGCTCGACCTGGAGGACGTGCCGTTCGACCTGCGCCAGATGGTGGAGGACAGCGTGCGCGTGATGGCGCTGCGCGCGCGGCAGAAAGGGCTGGCGCTGCGCTGCGAACTGCCGGCCTCCCTGCCGCGCAACGTGAAGGGCGACCCGGGGCGGCTGCGGCAGGTGCTGATCAACCTGATCGGCAACGCCATCAAGTTCACCGGCCAGGGCGGCGTCACGGTGGCGGTGGCGCTGGGGCGCGAGGACGACGAGCGCTGCGACGTCACGTTTTCGGTGCGCGACACCGGCATCGGCATCCCGCTGGAAAAGCAGAAGCTGATCTTCGAGGCGTTCGCGCAGGTGGACGGCTCCACCACGCGCGAATACGGCGGCACCGGGCTGGGGCTGACCATCTGCCGCCGGCTGGTGATCCTGATGCAGGGGCAGATCGGCGTGGCCAGCGAGCCGGGGGCGGGCAGCACCTTCAGCTTCACGGTGCCGCTGCGGCACACCGGCCTGGCCGTGGCCGCGCCGCTGCCCGCGCTGCAGCCGCCTGCCGCGCGCGGGCTGGTGCTGGCGGAGGGCGATGTGGCGGCCGCGTCGCCGGGCCCG
>NZ_BAAKJE010000125.1:0-60693 GCF_059704565.1 Massilia sp. NBRC 108631 | reverse complement strand
GTGGGTTCGATTCCTGCCAGCCGCACCAGTTTTCCGTAGTTTCGTTGTAGATGCACCAGTAGTAAATAGCGGCTGTAGCTCAGCTGGATAGAGTACTTGGCTACGAACCAAGGGGTCGTGGGTTCGATTCCTGCCAGCCGCACCAGAATACGAGGGCCAGATCGGAAGATCTGGCCCTTTTCGTTTGTCCTTGCCTTTCTGCGCTTCCTGTTATCATTTGCTGAAATAGCAATTCGGGGAGACTGCATGACCATCATCACCTGCGTCGAAGACTTGCGCGTGCTGGCGCGAAAGCGCGTGCCGCGCATGTTCTACGACTACGCCGACGCCGGTTCGTGGACCGAGTCCACCTACCGCGCCAACTGCAGCGACTTCGAAGCCATCAAATTCCGCCAGCGGGTGGCGGTCAACCTGGAAAACCGCAGCCTGGCCGGCAGCATGGCGGGCCAGGCCGTGTCGATGCCGGTGGCGCTGGCGCCGACCGGGCTGACCGGCATGCAGCACGCCGACGGTGAAATCCTGGCCGCCCGCGCCGCCGAGGCGTTCGGCGTGCCGTTCACGCTGTCGACCATGAGCATCTGCTCGATCGAGGACGTGGCCGCGCACACCAGCAAACCGTTCTGGTTCCAGCTGTACGTGATGAAGGACCGCGACTTCATCAACCGCCTGATCGACCGCGCCAAGGCCGCGCGCTGCTCGGCGCTGGTGCTGACGCTGGACCTGCAGGTGCTGGGCCAGCGCCACAAGGACATCCGCAACGGCCTGTCGGCGCCGCCCAAGCTGACGCTGGCCAACCTGCTCAACCTGGCCACCAAGCCGCGCTGGTGCCTGGGCATGCTGGGCACGCGGCGGCGCAGCTTCGGCAATATCGTCGGCCACGCCACGTCGGTGTCGGACATGTCCTCGCTGTCGTCGTGGACCAGCCAGCAGTTCGACCTGAGCCTGTCGTGGAAGGACGTGGAGTGGATCAAGCAGCGCTGGGGCGGCAAGCTCATCATCAAAGGCATCATGGACGCGGAAGACGCGCGCCATTGCGTGGAGGCCGGCGCGGATGCGCTCATCGTGTCCAACCACGGCGGCCGCCAGTTGGACGGGGCGCAGTCGTCGATCGGCGCCTTGCCCGCCATTGCCGAGGCGGTCGGCAAGCAGATCGAAGTGCACATGGACGGCGGCATCCGTTCCGGGCAGGACGTGATCAAGGCGCTGGCGCTGGGCGCCAAGGGCGTCTACATCGGGCGGCCGTTCCTGTACGGGCTGGGGGCGATGGGCGAGCAGGGCGTGACGCGCTGCCTGGAGATCATCCGCAACGAGCTGGACCTGACGATGGCCTTCTGCGGCCTGCGCGACGTGGCGCTGGTGGACCAGAACATCCTGCTGCCGGGCAGCTACCCCGCGAGGTGAACCATGGCGACGCCAACTGAACTGCTGACGGCCGCCGCCATCGCGGCCATGCCGGGCAAGACCAAGACCCACCTGCTGAATCCGGACGCGGTGCGCACATCCAGGTCGCTGGGCGCGGCCACGGGATTGAGCGGGCTGGGCTTTCACCTGCTGACGGTGCCGCCCGGCCGCGAGTATGCCGAATACCACCGCCACCTGTATGAAGAGCAGTGCTTCTACATCCTGTCCGGCTGCGGCGAGGCGGTGATTGACGAGCAGCGCCACGCCATCGGCGCCGGCGACTTCCTCGGCTTTCCGAAGAACGGCGCCGCGCACACCATCCACAACACCGGCAGCGCGCCGCTGGTGATGCTGTCCGCGCGCACCAACCTGGAACAGGATGTCTGCGACTATCCGCGCCGGCAGAAGCGCCTGTATATGAACGGCAGCGACGAAGCGGTGGTTGATTTTGCCGATATCCTGTCCATTCCCCCTAACTGAGGAACCCATGCTAGACCAACCACCCGGCCATGTATTCCCTTCCAGCGCAAGCGCCACCCTGGCGCCCAGCCAGCGCATGCACCTGATACTGCTGGGTGTTGAAAGCGTGCCGAAAGCGGCGCACTTTTATGAGGCGCTGGGCTGGACGAAGTCGCCGACCGGAAATGATGGATTCGTCAAATTCGATATGGGCGGCTACGCGCTGTGCCTGATCAACAGGGCCGACCTTGCCAGCGATGCGCTGGAGCCGGCGCCGCACAAGATCGGCTTTTCCGGCATCGCCCTGATCCACCTGGCGCCAAGCGCGCAAGACGTGCCGCGCATCCTGGCCAGGGCGGCGGCGGCCGGCGGCAGCATCGTCAAGCCGGCTACCCGCACGCACTGGGGCGTAGCGGGCTATTTCAAGGACCCGGACGGGCATCTGTTCGAAGTGGACTATGAAACGGTGTGGGTGTTCGACCACGCGCACCGCCTGGTGGTCGACGAGGTGAACCCGGCCGGCCCGGTCTAGCGCCGCGCGGCAGTCCCGCCCTTGCATACGAGTCCGTATTTGGTGGCATTGCAGCCGAGCTGGACGCACCGCGTCGCGTGGTAGCCTGCGGCGCGGCATTGCCTGAGCGTTTCCTTCAGCGGGTCGCCCGATGCCATTCCGCTGTCGCGTTCCGGCCTGCCGGCGCGCGCCGACTTGTCCTGGCGCCTGGTGTTCTCACTGGCATACCTGGCTTGCGGCGGCGCGGCGGGCGCCGCCTTCGATTTCGCGGCGGCGCGCTTGCGGGGCCGTTCCAGCTCGGGCGCGGCACCGGCCTCGTTTGTCTCCTGGCCGGCGTCCTTTTCCGGCGCGCTGCCGGCAAGGCGCGGCGCGGGATCGGCTGGCGGCGCGGCGGCGGTGGCGGCTGGTTCGGCCAGCGTGGCTGGACTGGCCGGAATTGCCGAGTTCGCCAGCTCCGGCGGCGCGGCGGCTAACGGCGTCGCCGCCGGCGTGCCGGCTGGCGCCGCGAGGGCTGCCTGCGTGGCGCCTGGCTGCGGCGGGATGCTGGGCGCAGGCCTGAGCTGCCGCGCGGGGATGGGCGCCTTGGCCAGCACGGAAAGCGATTTGTCCATCTTGGTCTCGTTGTACAGCCATAGGCCGGCGCCGCCAATGGAGAGCGTGGCCAGCACTACTGCGGTTGCCGTCGCGGCACGGCGGCCCCAGCGGTCGAACCAGTGCGGCTCATCGGGCGCGGGCGAGTAGGCGGGGCCGCTCGGGACGTGCCAGACGGGCGGCGGCTCGGACACCCACGGATTGTCGGACCATGGCGGCGGCGATGCGGGAGCTGCCGGCGCCGCCGGCGCGCCATCCTGGGCTGCCTCTGGTGCAGACGCCGTCGCGGCATCCTGCGCAGCCGGGGGCGCGGCTTGTGGTGCAGCCTCCTGCGCGCGTCTCCAGACGCCCTCGCGCGCAGGTTGCGCTGTGCCTTGCGGCGCGCCGGCCGCGCGCGGGGCCACTGGCGGCACTGCTGGCGGGGGCGGAGGCCAAGGCAGTGATGGCGGCGAGGGCGGCGTACGCGCCGCTTGCTGCTGCCTGGACGGTAATGGGGGCAGCGGTGGCGGCGGGTGGCTATCGCCTATATCTTCCAGCAGCTGAGCTTTCATTGATTAAACCTGACAATCTTGTATCGATCAAAGATACTAGCGGATCTGCACCGGCAGCGGTGCGCGCTTGCACGCCATGGCGCCGGCGGACGCTGTGTTAGTGTGCTGAAATATTCTTATAAGAAGGGAGCAAAACCATGTGGAAACAATCCTTGGCCATCCTGTGCGGCCTGCTGGCCCTGTCGTCACTGCCGGCCGCAGCGCAAAGCGACCCGGAACTGGCCAAGTCGCTGGGCGGCGATGAAATGGGCATGAAGAAGTACGTGCTGGTCATTCTCAAGTCCGGACCGAAGAAGATGCCCGCCGGCGCCGAGCGCACCGAGATGTTCAAGGGCCACTTCGCCAATATGCAGCGCTTGTCAGACGAGAAAAAGCTGGCGCTGGCCGGTCCGCTGGACGGCGTCGACGGCTGGCGCGGCCTGTTCGTGATGGCGACTGCGGATATCGCAGAAGCGAAACAGCTGGTGGCCACCGATCCCGTCATCGTCAACGGTGAAATGGTCGCCGAATACCATGCCTTTTACTCGTCCGCCGGCTTGATGGCGGTCGGCGAGATTCACAAGAAAATATCGAAGAAATGAAGCCGGCGGCCAGGCTGTTGGCCGCTTGCATGAGGCACGCGCCGCGCCGGCAAGCCTGCGGCTGAGCTACAGCTTGATGCTGCTCAGGCATGTCTGCAGCATGCCGGCGCACAGTGGCTGGAGCTGGCTTGACAGGGCGACCTGAAATAGGAAATCGACAAGCTGCGGACCTGGATGAGCGGCGTGGCGATCGGCCTGTCCTTTTCACAGGCCGGCATGAGCATCACGCTGTTTTTCCTGTTGCAACAGTCTTTGGCCGGCCCCTATGCCACGACATTGGCCGGTTTGCCGGCCACGAAAGCCTCGATGTTGTCGATCAGCTGGTCGGCCAGGATCTGCATCGCTTGCGTGCTGGCCCAGGCGATGTGCGGGGTCAGGATGAAGTTGGGCAGGTGCAGGTTGAGCAGCACGTTGTCCTCCGGCGGCGGCTCCTTGACCAGCACGTCGAAGCCCGCGCCGGCGATCACGCCGGTGGTCAGCGCCCTGGCCAGCGCGGCCTCGTCCACCAGGCCGCCGCGCGCGGTGTTGATCAGCAGGGCGGAGCGCTTCATCCGTTTCAGCTCGGGCGCAGCGATGCAGTTGCGGGTCTGGTCGTTCAGCGGGGCATGCAGGCTGAGCACGTCAGAGCTTTCCAGCAGCTCGTCCCACGACACGTTCCTGACGCCGTCTTCTTCCACCGGGGTGCGCTTGTGCACCAGGATGTCCATGCCGAAGGCGCGCCCCAGCCGGGCCACCGCCTGCCCCAGTGCGCCATAGCCCAGCAGGCCCAGTTTGCTGCCGGCCAGGTCGGCGATGGGGTGGTCGAACAGGCAGAACTTGTCGGACTTCTGCCACTTGCCGGCCTGCACGTCGGCCCGGTAGGCCAGCAGATTGCGGCGCAGCGCCAGGATCATGGCGAACACGTGTTCCGGCAAGGTGGCGTAGGCGTAGTTGCGGATGTTGGACACCACGATGCCGCGCTCCCGGCAGGCGGCCAGGTCGATGATGTCGGTGCCGGTGGCGGCCACGGCGATCATCTTCAGGTCCGGCAGCCGCGCCAGCGTGTCCGCGCGCAGCGGCACCTTGTTGGTGATGGCGATGCTGGCGCCGGCCAGGCGGCTGGCGGCGTCGCCGGCCGCGGTGGCCGCGAACTCGGTCCAGCTATGGCTGAAGCCGGGGCGGCGCACGTTGGCGATCAGGCTTTCGCGGTCGAGGAAGACTATATTGTGATCGTTCATCAGGCTGCCTGCTGTGTGGGAAGGAAGTTGGGCGTGGTCCGGATGCGCATGCCGGGATGGGCGGCAAAATGCTCGGCCACCCATTCCACGAACACGCGGACCTTGGCCGACAGGTGGCGGTTCTGCGGATAGACTACATGAATCGGGATCGGGTCGGTAATCCAGTCGGCCAGCACCTGCACCAGGCGGCCGTCGCGCAGGTATTCTTCCAGCGCAAAGTCGGTCATCTGCACGATGCCCAGCCCGGCCAGCCCGGCCGCCACGTAGGCGTTGCTGTCGTTGAGCGCGATGACGCCCGGCAGCGGCGTCTGGATGCGTTCGCCGTTCAGCGTAAAGTCCCAGTCGTAGATTTTGCCGGTCTTGGCCGAGAAGTAATTGACGCAGCGGTGGCGCTCGAGGTCGCGCGGGTGCTGCGGCACGCCGTAGCGCTGCAGATAAGAGGGGGCGGCGCAGGTGACGAAGCTGAGCACACCAATGCGGCGCGCGATCAGCGCCGAATCGCCCAGGACGCCGCCGCGCACCGCGCAATCGACGCCTTCCTCGATCAGGTCCACCGGGCGGTCGCTGCAGCCCAGTTCCAGCGTGATGTCCGGGTAGCGCTCGAAGAAGTCGGGCAGGGCAGGCACTAGCACTTCACTGGCCAGGCCGGTGGGCGCGTCCACCCGCAGCCGTCCGCTGGGGCTGAGCTTGGTGCGCGACAGCGATTCCTCGGCCTCGCGCACGTCGGACAGGATGCGCAGGCAGCGTTCGTAATAGGCGGCGCCGTCGGCGGTGACGCTGATCTGGCGCGTGGTGCGGTGCAGCAGCTTGACCGCGAGGACGGTTTCCAGTCCTTGCACCAGGGTCGACACGGTGGCCTTGGGCAGTTGCATGTTTTCGGCGGCACGCGTGAAGCCGCCCGCGTCGACCACCTGCACGAACACTTCCATTGCTAGCAGTTTGTTCATCTATTTCCTTATTGTTCGGGATTCTGAACAATCAATTCGACTTCGAGCTATTTATCGGATTGTAGATCAAGACTATAGTTCATGCATGCAGAAATGTAACGCAGTGCCACTAGGAGTTTTACCATGAAACATCGGGATGGAATCTTTGCAACGATCGCGTTAGCGCTGAGCTCGTTCGCCTTGGCCGGAATGATGTACACCGACTTGTACTCGGCCGCTGCCGGTACGGAAGTTCGTGGCGTCAACGCGCTGACCCACGAGGTCATCGGCGGTGGCATGGTGGCCAATGCGGACAGCCTGGCCAAGAGCAATTCTGCGGCGGTGCAGCAATGATGGATCCGGTGCCGGCGCAGCTGAAGATGCGTGATATCGAAGTGGCCGGGGCCCATGGCCCGTTGGCCGCCCGCCTGTACAGCGGCGCATTTTCGGGTGCGCCGACCGGCAAGCGCGATACGCTGATCGTCTTTTTCCCCGGCGGCGGTTTTGTCAGCGGCGACCTGGACGAGGCGGACGAGTTCCTGCGCGGCCTGGTCAGCTGCAACTCCGGCTACCTGGTACTGGCCAGCAATTACACCCTTGCCACCACCAGCCCCTTCCCGGCGGCGGTGGAAGATGCCCACGCGGTACTGCTGTGGGCCAAGAAGAACAAAACCAAGCTGGGCTGGAATGGCAAGCGCCTGGTGGTGGCCGGCATCGAAGCCGGCGCCAACCTGGCCGCCGTCAGTTCGCTGATGTCGCGCGACCGCGGCGGCCCGGCGCTGTCGGGCCAGATCCTCATCATGCCCATGCTGGACCCGGGCCTGTCGAGCAGCTCCATGCGGGAGCTGCCGACATGCACCGACAAGGCCAAGGCGGCCGATGTCTGCGCCGCCGGCTATCGCGGTTATCTGCCCAATGCGGCCGACCGTACGCATCCTTATGCTTCGCCGCTGCAGTCGAGCCGGCTGAAGAACCTGCCGCCGGCGCTGATCCTGTCCGGCGAGGACGACCCCTTACGCGATGAAGCTGAACAATACGGCACCAAGCTGATCTCCTGCGGCATCAAGACCACCGTGCGGCGCCTGCCCTCGGCGCCCGTGTCCGACGTCGAGGCACGCAACGAATGTGCGTGCAAGGTGTTCGCACTGAGCGAAATTGCCGGCTTCATTGCCGCCCTGGATGGGACGGAGCTGCCGCCGTCATGAGTAAATAAACATTTACGTTTACTTATTGCCGGCCTGCCGGTATATTGGTAAACGTCCGATTTCCATGCAGTAACAATTTTCCGCGCCGTGTGCGCGGTGGGGCTGTCTTGTCCCTACGATTTGCAGTGCCGGGCGGTATCGCCGCATCTATTAAAAATTTTCATACAAAAAGGGATTAATATGAAAAACGAAAAATCATTCACCGCCTTGCTGCGCCCGTTGGCCGCCGCAATGGTTGTAGCAGGGCTGGCAGCGGTCAGCCTTGCAGGATGCGATACCGCCAATGGCAAGACCGCCGAAGCGCCGGCCGCCGGCGGCCCGCCGATCTCCGCCGCCGCCGTGGTGGAGAAGAACATTACCGAGACCCAGGAGTTTTCCGGCCGCCTGGAAGCGATCGAGCGCGTCGAGATCCGTTCCCGCGTGAGCGGCTTCATCACTGCCGTCAACTTCAAGCCGGGCAGCGAAGTCAAGAAGGGCGACGTGCTGTTCCAGATCGACGCCCGTCCTTACCAGGCTGAACTGAGCCGTGCCGAGGCAGCCGCCAATTCGGCGCGCGCCAAGGCCGACCTGGCCAAGCTGGAACTGGCCCGCGCCGAGAAGCTGCTGGCCGACAAGGCCATCGCCCAGCGCGAGTACGACGAGAAATCCTCCAGCCTGAAAGAGCTGGACGCCAATGCGCGCGCCGCCACGGCGCAAGCCGAAGCGGCGCGCCTGAACGTGGCCTACACGCAGGTGACCTCGCCGATCAACGGCCGCGTGTCGAAAGCGGAAATCACGCTGGGCAACCTGGTCGATGCGTCGGCCGTGCTGACCTCCGTGGTCTCGCTGGAGAAAATCTACGCCAGCTTCGACGGCGATGAAGACACCTTCCTGCGCGTGGGCACCGCCGCCAACAAGGGCCAGCCGGTCACCGTGAAAGTGGGCCTGGCCAATGAAACCGGCTTCCCGCACGAAGGCAAGCTGGAATTCGTGGACAACCAGCTCGACCCGCGCAGCGGCTCGGTGCGCATGCGCGCCACCTTCGCCAACGCCGACAACGCGCTGGTGCCCGGCCTGTTCGCCCGCGTGCAGCTGGAAGGCGCCGGCGCCGGCAAGCCAGCGCTGCTGATCAACGACCGCGCCGTGGGCACGGACCAGAACCGCAAGTTCGTGTTCGTGGTCGGCGCCGACAGCAAGGCCGAATACCGTCCGGTCACGCTGGGCCCGCAAATCGACGGCCTGCGCGTGGTGCGCGACGGCCTGAAGCCGGGCGAGAAGATCGTGGTCAACGGCCTGCAGCGCGTGCGTCCAGGCGCCCCGGTGACGGCGGAAATCGTGAAGATGGATTTCGATCCACTGGCCCCGGCCCCCGCCAAGCCTGAAGCTAAAAAAGAAGAGAAAGTCGCCGCCGCAGCCGCCAAGGCAGGCAGCACTTCGAAGCAGTAACTTCGAAGCTATAACGAAGGAATAACCCATGAACTTTTCACGCTTCTTTGTCGATAAACCGATCTTCGCGGCGGTTTTATCGATCATCATTTTCGTCGGTGGATTGATCTCCATCTTCAAGCTGCCCATCTCCGAGTATCCGGACGTGGTGCCGCCCTCCGTGGTGGTGCGCGCGCAGTATCCGGGCGCCAATCCGAAGATCATTGCCGAAACCGTGGCCGCGCCGCTGGAAGAGCAGATCAACGGCGTCGAGAACATGCTCTACATGTCGTCGCAGAACACCTCGGACGGCGCGCTGGCGCTGACCGTGACGTTCAAGATCGGCACCAACGTCGAGCAGGCCGAAACCCAGGTGCAGAACCGCGTCCAGCGCGCGCTGCCGCGCCTGCCGGAAGAGGTGCGCCAGATCGGCGTGACGACCGTCAAGTCCTCGCCCAACCTGACCATGGTGGTCCACCTGCAGTCGCCGGACGGCCGTTATGACGACCTGTACCTGCGCAACTACGCGGTGCTGAACGTGAAGGACCAGCTGGCCCGCATCAACGGCATGGGCGAAGTCCAGCTGTTCGGTTCCGGCGACTACGCCATGCGCGTCTGGCTCGACCCGCAGAAGGTGGCGGCGCGCAACCTGACCGCCGGCGACGTGGTGGCTTCGATCCGCGAGCAGAACGTGCAGGTCGCCGCCGGCGTGATCGGCCAGGGTCCGGCCAAGGACGCCGACTTCCAGCTGACGGTCAACACCCAGGGCCGCCTGCAAAGCGTCGAGGAATTCGGCAACATCATCGTCAAGACCAACGCCGACGGCGCTGTCACCTTGCTCAAGGATGTGGCGCGCCTGGAAATGGGCTCGAACTCCTACGCCCTGCGCTCGCTGCTGAACAACAAGTCCGCCGTGGCGATCCCAATTTTCGAAGCGCCCAACGCCAACGCGCTGCAGCTGTCCTCGGACGTGCGCGCCAAGATGGCCGAGCTGTCGAAAGATTTTCCGGAAGGCGTCGAATACAGCATTGTGTACGACCCAACCCAATTCGTGCGCGAGTCGATCGACTCCGTAATCCACACGCTGATCGAAGCGATCGTGCTGGTGGCGCTGGTGGTGATCATCTTCCTGCAAACCTGGCGCGCCTCCGTCATCCCGCTGCTGGCGGTGCCGGTGTCGGTGGTGGGCACCTTCGCGGTGATGATCGCGTTCGGCTTCTCGATCAACACGCTGTCGCTGTTTGGCCTGGTGCTGGCCATCGGTATCGTGGTCGATGACGCCATCGTGGTGGTGGAGAACGTTGAGCGCAACATCGCCAACGGCCTGACCCCGCGCGACGCGACCATCCAGGCCATGAAAGAGGTGAGCGGCCCGATTATCGCCATCGCGCTGGTGCTGTGCGCCGTGTTCGTACCGATCGCTTTCGTGTCCGGCCTGACCGGCCAGTTCTACCGCCAGTTCGCGCTGACCATCGCCATCTCGACCGTGATCTCGGCATTCAGCTCGCTGACGCTGGCCCCGGCCCTGTCGGCAGCCCTGCTGAAACCGCATGACGCGCCGAAAGACGCGCTGACGCGCGGCATGGACAAGATCTTCGGCCGCTTCTTCGCCTGGTTCAACCGCTTCTTCGGCCGCGCGTCGGACAAGTATGAAGTGGGCGTGAAGGGCGTGCTGCGCCGCAAATCGGCGGCAGTGGGCGTGTACCTGCTGCTGGCCATTGCCGCCGTGTTCATGTTCAAGGCCGTGCCGTCGGGCTTCGTGCCGGGCCAGGACAAGCAGTACCTGGTGGGCTTTGCCCAGCTGCCGGATGCCGCTTCGCTGGACCGCACCGACGCCGTGATCAAGAAAATGTCGGCCATCGCCCAGGAAATCCCTGGCGTGGAAGCCAGCGTGGCGTTCCCCGGCCTGTCGATCAACGGCTTCACCAATGCGCCTAACTCGGGCATCGTGTTCACCACGCTGAAACCGTTCCACGAGCGCAAGGACAAGAGCCAGTCGGCCGAAGCCATCGCCGCCGAGATCAACAAGCGCATGGGCGCCGTGCAGGACGCGTTCGTGATGGTGTTCCCGCCGCCGCCGGTCAACGGCCTGGGCACCATCGGCGGCTTCAAGATGATGCTGGAAGACCGCGGCAACGTCGGCTACGACGAACTGTATAAGGCCAGCCAGGCGATGCAGATGAAGGCGTGGGGCAATCCGCAGCTGCAAGGCGTGTTCTCCAGCTTCCAGATCAACGTGCCGCAGCTGTTCGCGGACGTGGACCGCACCAAGGCCAAGCAGCTGGGCGTGCCGCTGGCGACCATCTACCAGACCTTGCAGATCAACCTGGGTTCGCTGTACGTGAACGACTTCAACCAGTTCGGCCGCACCTATCAGGTGCGCGTGCAGGCTGACGCGCCGTTCCGTTCGCAGGCCGAGCAGATCTCGCAGCTGAAAGTGCGCAACGACAAGGGCGAGATGATTCCGCTGTCGTCGCTGATGCGCGTCAAGGACAGCTACGGCCCGGACCGCGTGCAGCGTTACAACGCCTACGTGTCGGCCGACATGAACGGCGGCCCGGCGCCGGGCGTTTCTTCGGGCACCGCGCAAGCCATCTTCGAGCAGATCGCCAAAGAGACTCTGCCAAAAGGGATAGCCTACGAGTGGACTGATTTGACTTTCCAGGAGATCCTGTCTGGTAACACCATGATCTATGTGTTCCCGCTGTGCGTGCTGCTGGTGTTCCTGGTGCTGGCTGCCCAGTACGAGAGCTGGACCCTGCCGCTGGCGGTGATCCTGATCGTGCCGATGTCCATCCTGTGCGCCCTGATCGGCGTCAAGGTGACCGGCGGCGACAACAACATCTTCACCCAGATTGCGCTGTTCGTGCTGGTGGGGTTGGCGTCGAAGAATGCTATTCTGATTGTGGAATTCGCCCGCGAACTGGAAGACCATGGCCGCACCGTGCTGCAAGCCGCCCTGGAAGCCTGCCGCCTGCGTCTGCGTCCGATCCTGATGACGTCGATCGCTTTCATCATGGGTGTCGTGCCCCTGGTGTTCTCGAGCGGCGCCGGTTCGGAAATGCGCCACGCCATGGGTGTGGCGGTGTTTGCCGGCATGCTGGGCGTGACCTTCTTCGGCCTGTTCCTCACGCCTGTGTTCTATGTCCTGCTGCGCACGCTGGCCCAGCGCATGGAGAAGAAATCCCCGGCCGACGCCCCAGCGGCGCCTGCCAAACTGGAAGGGACTCACTAATATGAATATGATCGCGAATATGATCGGCAAGGGCGTGGCGCCACTGGTGGCAGCGCTGCTGCTGACCGCCTGCGCCGCGCCGGCTTTCAAACAGCCGGACATCGCCGTGCCGAGCGCCTTCAAGGAAGGCCAGACCTCGGCCAACGCGGTGCAGACCGCCGCCGACGGCAGCCGCTGGAAGCAGGCGCAGCCTGCCGAGCAGCAGCCGCGCGGCGAATGGTGGCTGGCCTTCAACGACCCGGCCCTGAACCAGCTGATCGGCGAAGCCACCAAGGCCAACGCCAACCTGGCCGTGGCGGCCGCCCGCGTCAAGCAGGCGCGCGCCATCGCCGGCATCGCCGAAGCGGATCGCATTCCGCAGGTCGGCGTGGGCGTGGGCGCCCAGCGCGCCCGCAACTCGGCGCAGTCGCTCGGCCTGCCGGCCGGCTCGCCGGTGGCGCCGCAAACCAGCTACACCGCCAGCCTGACCGCCAGCTACGAGGTCGACCTGTTCGGCCGCGTATCGTCCGGCGTGGACGCCGCCCGCAGCGATGCCGCTTCGGTGGAAGCGACCTACCGCTCGGTGCTGCTGGCGGTGCAGGCCGACGTGGCGCAGACTTACTTCCGGCTGCGCGCCACCGACGCCGAACTGGCCACCCTGGAGCAGACCGTGCGCCTGCGCGAAGAAAACGTGAAGGTCAACCAGCGCCGCTTCGACCTGGGCGACATCGGCGAATTCGACCTGTCGCGCGCCAAGACCGAACTGGCCACCTCGCGCGCCGAAGCCATCGGCCTGCAGCGCACCCGGGTGACCACCGAGCACGCGCTGGCCGTGCTGCTGGGCAAACCGGCGGCCGACTTCACGGCAGGCGTGAGTCCGCTGCTGGACTCGTCGCTGCTGCCGGCCATCCCGGCCGGCCTGCCGTCGGCGCTGCTGGAGCGCCGCCCGGACATTGCCTCCGCGCAGCGCGCCATGGAGGCGTCCAACGCCCGCATTGGCGTGGCCCGCGCGGCCATGTTCCCGGCGCTGAACATCAACGCCAACGGCGGCGGCGCAGCCGGCACGTTCTCGGAAGTGTTCAAGTGGAGCAGCCGTTCCTGGGTACTGGGCGCGCTGATGTCCATGCCGCTGATCGACGGCGGCCGCAACAAGAACAACGTGGTGCGCAGCGAAGCGGCGCTGGAAGAATCGGTCGCCAGCTACCGCCAGAGCGTGCTCACCGCGTTCGCCGAGGTGGAAGACAACCTGGCCGGCCTGCGCATCCTGTCCGGCCAGACCCAGGAAATCGACGACGCGCTGGTCTCGGCGCGCCGCTCGGCGGACCTGGCGCAAAAGCTGTACACGGCCGGCCGCTCCAGCTACCTGGACCTGCTGGACGCGCAGCGCAACCTGGCCAGCGTGGAACGCGCGGCGGTACAGCTGCGCGGCAGCCGCGCGGTCACCACCGTGGCGCTGATCCGTTCGCTGGGCGGCGGCTGGGATGCCGGCGCACCGCTGGCTGTTGCATCCAAGTAATTTTGAGTTAATCCTATACCGGTAGTTCTCGTTTTGCCCTTGACGGCGCCAGTGATGGCGCCGTTTTTTTTAACATCGTTTAACTCGCGTTTCATTGCTTTTCTCGCTAGACTCTTTGCAGAATCGACAGCGAAGGAAAGCCATGAAACAGTCATTGCTGGCCGTATTGCCGTTTGTTTTGCCGCTCGCCTTGCCGCTCGCCTTGTTAGGCGCTTGCGGCGAGAAGCCGAAGGAGGCGCCGCCGCAGGGCGGGGCGCCGGTGTCCGCCGCGCTGGTGGTGGAGAAAGAAATCACCGAGACCCAGGAATTTTCGGGCCGGCTGGAGGCCATCGAGCGGGTCGAAGTGCGGCCGCGCGTGGGCGGCTATATCACCGCCGTCAACTTCACGCCGGGCAGCATCGTGCGCAAGGGCGACGCGCTGTTCGTGATCGATACGCGTCCCTACCAGGCGGCGCTGAGCGGGGCCGAAGCGGCGGTGGCATCCAACCGCGCCAAGGCCGAACTGGCCAAGCTGGAACTGACCCGCGCCGAGCGCCTGTACGCCGACCGCGCCATCGCCCAGCGCGAGCTGGACGAGCGCGCCGCCGGGCTGAAAGAGCTGGACGCGGACCTGCGCGGCGCCCAGGCGGCATTGGAAACGGCGCGCCTGAACATGGGCTACACGCGGGTGCAGTCGCCCATCGCGGGCCGTGTCAGCAAGGCTGAAATCACCGTCGGCAACCTGGTCGACACCACGGCGGTGCTGACTTCCGTGGTCTCGGTCGACAAGATCTACGCCAGCTTCGACGGCGACGAGGAAACCTATCTGCGCGTGGCGCCGCTGGCGCACAAGGGCACGGCGGTACCGGTGCGGGTGGGGCTGGCCAACGAGCAGGGCTTCCCGCACGAAGGCAAACTGGAGTTCGTCGACAACCGGCTCGACCCGCAGTCCGGCAGCGTGCGCATGCGCGCCACCTTCGTCAATGCGGACAACACGCTGGTGCCCGGCCTGTTCGCGCGGGTGCAGGTCAGCGGCGGCAAGGACGGCAAGGCAAGCCAGGCGCTGCTGATCAACGAGCGCGCCGTGGGCACGGACCAGAACCGCAAGTTCGTCTTCGTGGTGGGCAAGGACAGCAAGGCCGAATACCGCCCGGTATCGCTCGGCCCCACGGTCGACGGCCTGCGGGTGGTGCGCTCCGGCCTGCAGCGCGGGGAGAAGATCGTGGTCGGCGGCCTGCAGCGCGTGCGGCCGGGCGCGCCCCTCGCGCCGCAGATCGTCGGCATGGATTACGACCCGGCGGCGCCGCCCAAGCCGGCCAAGGAAACCAAGGTGGCCGACGCTGCCGGCGCTGCCAGGGCGGAGGGGACGAAATGAACTTCTCCCGCTTCTTCGTCGATAAACCCATCTTCGCCGCCGTCCTGTCCATCATCATCTTCGTGGCGGGGCTGATCGCCATCATCGAACTGCCCATTTCCGAGTACCCGGACGTGGTGCCGCCCTCGGTGGTGGTGCGCGCCCAGTACCCGGGCGCCAACCCCAAGATCATTGCCGAAACGGTGGCCGCGCCGCTGGAGGAGCAGATCAACGGCGTCGAGAACATGCTGTACATGGACTCGAAGAACACCTCCGACGGCTCGCTGGCGCTGACGGTGACGTTCAAGATCGGCACCAATGTGGAGCAGGCCGAGACCCAGGTGCAGAACCGCGTGCAGCGCGCCTTGCCGCGCCTGCCGGAAGAAGTGCGGCAGATCGGCGTGACCACCGTGAAGTCCTCGCCCAACCTGACCATGGTGGCGCACCTGGTCTCGCCCAACGGCCGCTACGACGACGTCTACCTGCGCAACTACGCGGTGCTGAACGTGAAGGACCAACTGGCGCGCATCCAGGGCATGGGCGAGGTGCAGCTGTTCGGCGCCGGCGACTACGCCATGCGCGTGTGGCTGGACCCGCAGAAGGTGGCCGCGCGCAACCTCACCGCCAACGACGTGGTGCAGGCCATCCGCGAGCAGAACGTGCAGGTGGCGGCCGGCGTGATCGGCGCGGCGCCGTCGCGCGGCTCCGAGTTCCAGCTCACGGTCAACACGCAGGGACGGCTGAAAACACTGGAAGACTTCGGCGCCATCGTGGTCAAGACCAGCGGCGACGGCGCCACCACGCTGCTGCGCGACGTGGCGCGGGTGGAGCTGGGCTCCAACTCTTATTCGCTGCGTTCTCTGCTGAACAACAAGTCGGCCGCCGCCATCGGCATTTTCGAGGCGCCCGGCGCCAACGCGCTGCAGCTCTCGACCGACGTGCGCAAGACGCTGGCGGAACTGAAGAAGGACTTCCCGGAGGGCGTGGACTTCGACGTGGTCTACGACCCGACCCAGTTCGTGCGCGAATCGATCAAGGCCGTGATCCATACGCTGCTGGAAGCGGTGGCGCTGGTGGTGCTGGTGGTGATCGTGTTCCTGCAAACCTGGCGCGCCTCCATCATCCCGCTGCTGGCGGTGCCGGTGTCGATTGTCGGCACCTTCGCGGTGATGCTGATGTTCGGCTTTTCCATCAACACGCTGTCGCTGTTCGGCCTGGTGCTGGCGATCGGCATCGTGGTGGACGACGCCATCGTGGTGGTGGAAAACGTGGAGCGCAATATCGCCAACGGCCTCACGCCGCACGACGCCACCATCCAGGCCATGAAGGAAGTGAGCGGGCCCATCATCGCCATTGCGCTGGTGCTGTGCGCCGTGTTCGTGCCGATCGCCTTCGTGTCCGGCCTGTCCGGCCAGTTCTACCGTCAGTTCGCGCTCACCATCGCCATCTCGACCGTGATCTCGGCCTTCAGTTCGCTCACGCTGGCGCCGGCGCTGGCCGCCTCGCTGCTGCAGCCGCACGACGCGCCGAAAGATCCGCTGACGCGGCTGATGGACAAGCTGTTCGGCCGCTTCTTCCACTGGTTTAACAAGGTGTTCGGGCGCGCCTCGGCGCGCTACGAGGATGGCGTGGGAGGGGTGCTGAAACGCAAAGCGGGCGCGGTCGGCGTCTACCTGCTGCTGGTGGTGGCGGCCGGCCTGATGTTCCGCGCCGTGCCGGAAGGTTTCGTGCCGGGGCAGGACAAGCAATACCTGGTCGGCTTCGCGCAACTGCCGGACGCCGCGTCGCTGGACCGCACCGACGCGGTGATCCGGCGCATGTCCGACGTCGCCACTGGCGTGCCCGGCGTGCAGGACTCGATCGCATTTCCCGGCCTGTCGATCAACGGCTTCACCAACGCTCCCAACGCGGGCATCGTCTTCATCGGCCTGAAACCCTTCCATGAACGGCACGGCGACGCCGAATCCGGGCTCGGCATCGCTGCCGAAGTAAACAAGCGCATGGGCGCCATCCAGGACGCGTTCATCATGGTGTTCCCGCCGCCGCCGGTGAACGGCCTGGGCACCATCGGCGGCTTCAAGATGATGATAGAAGACCGGGGCAACCTGGGCTATGACGAGTTGTACAAGGCGGTGCAGGCCCTGCAGATGAAAGCCTGGCAGGAGCCGAAGCTGGCGGGCGTGTTCTCCAGCTACCAGATCAATGTGCCGCAGCTGTTCGCCGACATCGACCGCACCCGCGCCAAGCAATTGGGGGTGGCGCTGCCCACCATCTACCAGACCTTGCAGATCAACCTTGGCTCCCTTTACGTGAACGACTTCAACCAGTTCGGCCGCACCTACCAGGTGCGGGTGCAGGCCGATGCGCAGTTCCGCTCGCGCGTGGAGCAGATTGCCCAGCTCAAGGTGCGCAGCGACCGCGGCGAGATGATACCGCTGTCGTCGCTGATGCGGGTCAGCGACACCTACGGGCCGGACATGGTGCAGCGCTACAACGCTTACGTGGCGGCGGACCTGAACGGCGGCCCGGCGCCGGGCGTGTCTTCCGGGCAGGCGCAGGAAGCGCTGGAGAAGCTGGCGCGCGAAGTGCTGCCCAAGGGGATCGGCTACGAATGGACCGAGCTGACCTACCAGGACATCCTGTCCGGGAACACCATGGTCTACGTGTTCCCGCTGTGCGTGCTGCTGGTGTTCCTGGTGCTGGCGGCGCAGTACGAGAGCTGGACCTTGCCGCTGGCGGTGATCCTGATCGTGCCCATGTCCATCCTGTGCGCGCTGGCCGGCGTGAAGCTCACCGGCGGCGACAACAACGTGTTCACGCAGATTGCGCTGTTCGTGCTGGTGGGACTGGCGTCGAAAAACGCCATCCTGATCGTGGAATTCGCGCGCGAGCTGGAGGACCACGGCCGCACCATCCTGCAGGCGGCGCTGGAAGCCTGCCGCCTGCGGCTGCGGCCCATCCTGATGACGTCCATCGCTTTCATCATGGGCGTGCTGCCTCTGGTGTTCTCCAGCGGGGCCGGGTCGGAAATGCGGCACGCGATGGGTGTGGCCGTGTTCGCCGGCATGCTGGGCGTGACCTTCTTCGGCCTGTTCCTCACGCCGGTGTTCTACGTCATCCTGCGCACCTTCGCGCGCAAATTCGAGCGCAAGCCGCACGCCGGACCGGCGCCGGCAGCGCCACATACAGGGGGCGAGGGGCACTGAGTGCGTGCCCGGCTTAGCGCGGCGCTGCGGCTTTCAGGCCGTGTTTGCGGGCGATGGCGGCCACCGTGCCGTCACGCTGCAGCTGGCGCAGCGTGGCATGAAACAGTTCGGCCTGCCGCACCGACATTTTCTTGCGCGACAGGCCGATGTAGTATTCAACCTTCTGCACTTCACCGACCTGCTTCAGGCCCGCGTCGCCTTCCTGCTTCATCAGGTGCAACGCCAGGTCCAGGTTGATGAACACCGCGCCCTTGGCGCCGTAGCGGCCCAGCCGCAGTTTGCGCAGCGCGGTGGGATTGTCCATCTCCACCTCCAGGCGCGCATCCGGTATGGCCTGGATCAGGTCGGTGGCGGCGTAGGAGGTGCCGGACGGTCCGTACGCCCCTATGGTGTAGCCGGCCAGGTCGGCCGGGCCGGTGTAGCGCATGGGATTTTGCTGCTGGGCGTACAGGACGTAGGACGACTGGATAACCGGGGCGCCCATGTGGAAAATCTGTTCGCGCTGCGGCGTCTTGAGCAGCAACAGGATGCCGTCGGCCATGCCGCTCTGGGCCAGCGCGTAAGCGCGCCGCCAGGGATAGACCTCGAGCTTGCACTCGGTCTGCATGGCCGCGCAGACTTCCCGCAAGACTTCGGGGAAGACGCCGACAGGCTGGCCGCCCTTGACGTCGTTAAATGGCGGGAAAACCTGCATGACGAAAGTCAGCGGCGGCGCGGCAAGCGCGGCGGCCGGCAGCAGCGCGGACAGCAAAACAGCCAGCAGGGGGAGCCGTGTCGGCCGTAGCGATGGCCGCGAGCATGTCCTGGTCATGGCTCGTCCTTTTGAGGGAGGGATGGCTCCAGACTATAGGCGCATTTCACGCTCCGATCAACTGCGGCCCCGCGGCCATTGGTTTATCATGCTGGCTGGCTGATTTGATAAAGAGGGCAGTTTGATAACGAGTGCTTTGCTGGCGGCAGTGCCGGGTATTCAACACGGTTTTGGCACCGCTTCCGCGCTGGTGCCGGAGCCGCTGCAAGCGGCGTGGGAGCTGCGCCCGGCCAAGCGCCAGGTGCACGGCACGCGATCGGTGCGCATCACCGCGATGCAGCAGGCTGCGGGCGAGGCCGATGCGTTCTACACCTCCGCCAGCGGCATTCCGGTGAGCGTGATCACCGCCGATTGCGTGCCGCTGCTGATGGCGCGGCGCGACGGCGCCATGGTGGCGGCGCTGCACGCCGGCTGGCGCGGCCTGTACGCCGGCATCATCGGCCAGTTCTGGCATGCGCTGCGCGAACGCGGCGAACGGCCGTCCGACTGGGTGGCCGCCATCGGCCCCACCATCTGCGCAGCGTGCTATGAAGTGAGCGAGGAACTGGCGCAAGACTTCCTGCGCCGCTACGCGGCGCTGCCGTCGGCCACCATCCTGCCGAGCGAGCGCCACCTGGATTTGCGGGCCCTGGCGCAGCACGAGCTTGAACGCGCGGGGCTGGGCGGATTCGAGCACGTGGGCGGCTGCACTTGCTGTGCGCGCGGCGCGGATGGGGCGCTGACCTTCCGCAGCTACCGCCGCGGCGACCGCAATTCTCAGCAGCATGCCGGACTGTTGCGTCTTTGAAACGGTGTCGATGCGCTGCCGACCATCCGCTGGATGCCGTTGCGGCCCGGGCATAGCATGGTTGACCACCATAAGCGTCCGGGAGACGCAACAATGAAATTCCTGCAATCCATGCTGACGGCGCCGCTGGCCGCCCCAAGTTGGCTGGCTAAGTTGGCTGGCTAAGTTAGCTGGCTAACCGTAGCGCAATGGCTGCGGGCGTAGAGTTTGCGCTATGAGCGACGCACTGAAAACCTACAAGGCCAAGCGCAACTTCGCCGTGACGCCCGAACCGGCCGATGGCGGCGAGGAGGGTGGCGAGCACCTGTCGTTCGTCATCCAGAAGCACTGGGCCTCGCGCCTGCACTACGACTTCCGGCTGGAGCTGGACGGCGCCATGAAAAGCTGGGCGGTGCCGAAAGGCCCCAGCTACGACACGCATGACAAGCGCATGGCCGTGCACGTGGAAGACCATCCGATTTCCTACAATGCCTTCGAGGGCACCATCCCGGAAAAGCAGTACGGCGCCGGCAAGGTCATCATCTGGGACAAGGGCACCTGGCATCCGCTGGACGATCCGCGCAAGGGCTACAAGGCAGGCAGCCTGAAGTTCGAGCTGCGCGGACACAAGCTGCACGGGCGCTGGGCGCTGGTGCGAATGAAAGGGCGCGGCGAAAAGCAGGAACCCTGGCTGCTCATCAAGGAGAAGGACGAGTATGCGCGGCCGGCCGCCGAGTTCAGCGTGGTCGACGAGATGCCTGACAGCGTGAAAAAGCTGGGCATGCCGAAGGCGCAGAAGCGCAGCGCCGCCGCGTCCAGCCCCGCCGCCAAGCGGCCCGCCGCAGCCGCCTCGGACGCCGGCGCCGGCGTGGCTGCTGAAAAAGCCGAACTCCCCGCCACGCTGGCCCCCGAACTGGCCACGCTGGTGGACAAGGCCCCGGGCAATCCGGAAGACTGGCTGTTCGAGATCAAGTTCGACGGTTACCGCATCCTGGCGCGGGTGGATGGCAAGGACATCAAGCTGTTTACGCGCAACGGCAACGACTGGACCCACAAGCTCAAGCCACTGCACGCCGCGCTGCTGAAAATGAAGCTGCCGCGCGGCTGGTACGACGGTGAAATCGTGGTGCACGACGAGAACGGCCGGCCGGACTTCGGGCTGCTGCAGCAATCGTTTGACAACGAGAAGACCAGCAATATCGTTTACTTTGTTTTCGATGCGCCTTACCTGGACGGCTATGACTTGCGCAGCGTGCCGCTGGTGCAGCGGCGCGAGCTGCTGGCCGCCGTCATGGCCAAGCACGAGGCGGCCATGGTGCGCCTGAGCGCGCAGCTGGACGCGCTGCCGGAAGAGATGGTGGCGGCGGCCTGCAAGATGGGACTGGAGGGCATCATCGGCAAGCGCCGCGATTCGGGCTACACCTCGCGCCGCTCGGGCGACTGGATCAAGCTCAAATGCGGGCAGCGGCAGGAGTTCGTCATCGGCGGCTATACCGACCCGCAAGGCTCGCGCACCGGCATCGGCTCGCTGCTGCTGGGTACTTACGACAAGGGCGGCAAGGGCGGCAAGCTGCATTACGCGGGCAACGTGGGCAGCGGCTTTAACCAGGCCAGCCTGACAACACTGAAGGCCAGCCTGGACAAGCTGGCGGCCGGCGAGAGCCCGTTCGCGCCCACCCGGGCCATCGCCAAGAAAGCGCACTGGGTCAAGCCCACCCTGGTGGCGGAAGTCAGCTTCGGCGAGTGGACGCGCAGCGGCTCGGTGCGGCACGCCGTGTTCCAGGGCCTGCGCAACGACAAGGCGCCGAAGATGATCACGCGCGAACAGCCGGCGCACGTGGAAGACCTGGCCTACGCTGAGCCTGACAAGCCCGCGCGCAAGAGCGCCCGCAGCGGCGCCGGGGCCCAAGCCGGCGGCAAGGCCGGTGGCAAGGCGCCTGCGCAGGGCGGCGGCCAGCCCGAGCCAGGTGCCGCTGCCGCCCCGGCGGCGCTGCACGGCACGCTGCCCGAGACGCTCAAGGTCACCAACCCGGAGCGCGTCATCGATGCCGAAAGCGGCACCACCAAGATCGCGCTGGTGCGCTACTACGCCCTGGTGGGCGGGCTGATGATGGAACATCTCAAGGGGCGCCCGGTGTCGCTGGTGCGCGCGCCGGCCGGCGTGGGCGGGGAACTGTTCTTCCAGAAGCATGCCGACGTCACCAGGATGCCCGGCCTGATGCACCTCGACCAGGACCTGGACCCCGACCATCCGCCCATGCTGGCGGTCAAGAGCGTGGATGGCCTGCTGTCTGCCGCGCAGTGGAATGTGGTGGAGATCCACACGCAGAACGCCGTGGCCCGCACCTACGAAAAGCCCAACCGCATGGTGTTCGACCTCGACCCCGGCAAGGGCGTGGACTGGCCGGCCATCCAGGAGGCGGCGGAACTGATGCGCGCCTTCCTCGACCAGCTGGGCCTGCCAGCCTTCCTGAAGACCAGCGGCGGCAAGGGTCTGCACGTGGTGGTCCCGGTCAAGCCCGGCTACGACTGGGACACGGTGAAGTCCTTCTCCAAAGCCATTGTCGAGC
Source organism: Massilia sp. NBRC 108631 (assembly GCF_059704565.1). Taxonomy (NCBI): domain Bacteria; kingdom Pseudomonadati; phylum Pseudomonadota; class Betaproteobacteria; order Burkholderiales; family Oxalobacteraceae; genus Massilia; species Massilia sp. NBRC 108631. Next base: position 38,431 of record NZ_BAAKJE010000125.1, on the reverse strand, counting down.
ACATGGCCGCCACATTGCCGGACCGGTTCGCGCTCAAGAGCGGGCCAAAGAACCGGGTGGGCAAGATATTCATCGACTACCTGCGCAACGGACGGGGCGCGACCACGGTCTGCGCCTGGTCCGCGCGCACCCGGCCCGGGCTCGGCATTTCGGTGCCGGTGCGCTGGGAAGAGCTGTCCCATCTGAAGGGGGGCGACCACTGGAGCGTGAGCACGGTACACACCCGGCTTGACGAAGGCAACCTGCCATGGGAGGGTTACGACAGCGCCGCCAGGAGCATAGGCGCGGCCATGAAGGAACTGGGTTTTGTGGCAGAGTAGCAGCGCACTGTCATGGACCCGCAATGCATCCAGCGGAGGTAAGTATGTTACGCGACTATTCCCAATTTCCAGACGATGAAAACGGTGGCGTGCTGTGGGGCATGGACCAGGACGGGGACGACCTGGAAATTCCCAGGGAGATGGATTTCTCCGTCATCTTCCCCTCTGAAGAGGGGGCGCTGAAGTTTGCCACCCAGCTTCTGCGCGACGGGCAGAAGGTCTCGTTTGCGCCGTACGAAGGCAATGCCGACTTGCCATGGCAAGTGCAAGCTCATCCCTTCATGGTGCCCACCCACGAGAGCATCACCGGTTACGAGGATGAACTGGCCAGGGCCGCCAAGCTGTTCGGCGGCCGCAATGACGGCTGGGGCTGCGTGTCGCAGGCCGCCTTGCCGGAATAGCGCGGGCGGCCGCGGCGCTGTGGCTGTTCAGGCGGCCTTGCGGCGCGAGGCGGCGGCGCTGCGGGGCTTGGCCTTTGCCGCAGTCTTGGCGGCAGTCTTGGCTGCGGTTTTGGCTGCCGTGCCGGCGCTCCTCGCCGGCCGCGCCTTGCTGGCGCCGGCCTTGGCTGCGGCCGGCTTGCGCGCGCGCGGGGCGCTGTCCACGTCCTCGTCCGATTGTTCCGACACTGCCGCCTGCTCCGGCTCTTCGGCCGGGGCGGCCTTGCCTTTGCCCTTGCCGCCCAGGCTCTGCTTGAGCAGCGCCACCAGGTCCACCACGTTGCTGCTGGCGGCCTGCTTCTTCTCCGGGGCCGGCACGGTGATCGACTTGGTCTGCCTGGCCTTGACCTTTTTCTCCACCAGTGCCAGCACGTCGTTCTTGTACGTGTCGTGGTACTGTTCGGGATCCCATTCCTCCGTCATGCCTTCCACCAGCGACAAGGCCATCTGCAGCTCCTTGTCCGTGATGCCGGCCGACTTGACCGTCCGGGGCGGCAGCTTCAGTTCCGCCTTGCTGCGGATTTCCTCGGCGAAGCGCAAGGTGTTGAGGATGATCGCGTCGTCCACGCACACCAGCGCGCACAGGTGCTGGCGCACCCGTATCACCACCGTGGCGATGGCAATGCGGCCGGCTTTGCGCAAGGTTTCGCGCAGCAGCGCGTAGACCTTGTCGCCGCCGCGTCCCGGCGCCAGGTAATAGGGCGTTTCAAAATAGGTCAGCGGCACGTCGGCGGCGTCCACAAAGGCCAGGATGTCGATGGTTTGCGTCGCCTCCACGTTGGCCTGGCGCAGGTCCTCGTCCGACAGCACCACGTACTCGCCGTCCTTGTACTCGTAGCCCTTGATGATGTTGTCCCAGGTGACTTCCTTGCCCGTCCCCTTGTTGTAGCGCTTGAAGCCGATGGGCGAGAAGTCGCGCTTGTCCAGCATGGTCAGGTCCAGGTCGTGCGACTGCACGGCCGTGTGCATCTCGACCGGGATGTGCACCAGGCCGAAGCTGATGGCGCCTTTCCACAATGAGCGAGCCATGGCGCCATTCCTCCCTATCCGCCCACGCTGCCGGTGATCGGCAGCACGATGCCCGTGATGTAGCTGGAGCAGCTGGGTGCGGCCAGGAACACATATGCCGGCGACAGCTCCTCGGGCTGGGCAGGGCGCTTCATGTCGGACGTGGCGCCGAACTGGGCGATCTTGTCGGGCGGCTGGTCGGCCGGGTTGAGCGGGGTCCAGACCGGCCCCGGCGCCACGGCGTTCACGCGGATGCCCTTGTCCAGCAGGTTGGACGCCAGCGACATCGTGAAGGCGTGGATGGCGCCCTTGGTGGTGGAATAGTCCAGCAGGTGCGCCGAGCCCTGCAGCCCGGTCACCGAACCGGTGTTGATGATGGCGGCGCCGCGCTGCAAGTGCGGCACCGCCGACTTGGCCATGTGGAAGTAGCCGTAGATATTGGTCTTCATGGTCAGATCGAAGCGCTCCTCGCTCAGTTCCGTCAGCGAACCGGCATGCTCCTGGAAGGCCGCGTTGTTGACCAGGATGTCGAGATGGCCGAATTCGGCCACCGTCTGCTCCACGGCGCGGCGGCAAAATTCCGGGTCGCACACGTCGCCCGGCAGCAGCAGGCAGCTCTGGCCCTCGGCCTCCACGTAACGCTTGGTTTCGGCCGCATCGTCGTGTTCGTTCAGGTAGACGATGGCCACGTCGGCGCCCTCGCGCGCGTACAGCACCGCCACCGCGCGGCCGATGCCCGAATCGCCGCCGGTGATGATGGCCGCCATGCCGCTCAGCTTGCCGCTGCCGCAATAGTCCGGCGCCAGGAAGCGCGGTTTCAGTTCCATGTCCGCTTCGCTGCCCGGTTTCTCCAGGTGCTGCTGGGGCAGCGGCGGGCTGGGCTGGTCGTGGCGGCTGGTTTGCACCGCGTCCTGGCTTTCCTTGTGCTGGCCCTGGATCTGGTCGCGCCGGTCCTGCTCTTGCTGGACAGCACGCTGCATGCTGCCGGCGGATTCCGCCGACCTGTTTTCCGAATTTGGCATGACGCTCTCCTTCCTCTCCAAGCAGCCAGTATTCAGACGGCGTGCTGCGCTGACCGTGCGGTTTCACACATAAAGCTGTATTTTTAGCCCACCTACGTTGCTAATTGTGAACTTTATGGCAAACTGTAGAAGAATCTATAAGAATACTTGGGGATATCTCATGACCGCAGACATCGACAGCCATGCCCGGCGGGTAGGGCTTTTTCTCAATCTGGCCAGTGAACGGCGGGGCGAGTTCCAGGCCAGCTGCGGCGAGCTGTTCAACCGCCTGTTGCTCACGGAAACGTTCGACGGCGCCACCGCCATGCTGGCGCGTCAGCCGGTGGACCTGCTGGTGCTTGACCTGGACGGCTTCGCCGACAACGGCGACCTGGCTGCGGCCAGCGTACTGATCCGTGCCCGGCACGGCGCGCCGGTGCTGGTGCTGTGCCCCTACGGGAACACGTCGTGGCTGCCGGAGCTGATGGCGGCCGGGCCGCTGACCTACCGTATCAGCCCGCTCCTCAGCGAAGACTTGCAGCAATCCGTGAGCCAGGCGCTGACCGCGCCGCTGGATGCGGCGGCCAGCGCGCAGCAGGCACTGCTGGACAAGGAGAAGGAGCTGCGCGACCTGCTGGCCATCCAGCGCAGCGTGCAACGGGCGCTGGTCGGCATGGACGAGCTGGACGTGATGGCGGCGCGCATCTGCAACGCGCTGTGCAGCTTCCCCGGCGTGCGGCACGCGGCGCTGTTCCATATGCGGGAGCGCGGCAACCTGGTGCTGGCCGCGCAGGAATCGCGCAACCATCTGGACATGGTCCGGCTGCTGCAGCGCAGCGAGCGGCTGTTGCAGGCGGAGCTGTCCCACAGTTTCCCGCCGCTGATGGCGGTGGGCAGCGGCGAGATGGTGCTGCTGGACGCGCCGGAAAAGGCCGGCGATCCCGAACTGGCGATGACGCTGCACGACAAGGGCGCGCGCATGGTGCTGGCGCTGCCGCTGCGCAGCGAGGCCGGCGGGCCGGTGCAGGGTGCGGTCAGCCTGATGTTCGACCGCCACATCGGGTTTTCGCGCGAACAGTTTTCCGGCTTGGGCAGCCTGGCCCAGTTCATCAGCTTCGGCCTGGCGATGAGCGAGCTCAAGCATCAAAACGACGCGCTGGCCGGCAAGCTGACCCAGATCACCACGGTGGACGCGCTGACCGGCGCGTACAACCGGCGCCACGGCGAGGGCGAGCTGGCCAATGAGATGCGCCGCGCGCGGCGCTACGGCATGCCGCTGGGCGTGATCGCCTTCGACATCGACAATTTCCGTTCGGTCAACGACATCTACGGCTATCCGTGCGGCGACCAGGCGTTGCGGGCGGTGGCGCAGACCGTGCTGGGCCGGCTGCGCACGTCGGACATGCTGGTGCGCATGCGGGGCGAAGAATTTCTCATCATCGCCACCCACACCGCCGCCATCGACGCGCTCAAGCTGGCCGAAAAGCTGCGCGAAACGATAGCCGGCACCGAGCTGCCGGGTTGCGAAGCGGTGACCATCAGCCTGGGCGTGGCGCAGGCCGGTCCCGAAGAGGGCGCCGCCACCCTGCTCGAACGCCTGGACGCCGCCCTGCACCGCGCCAAGCGCGCCGGCCGCAACTGCGTCGAACTCGCCATGGCCTCCTAAGCCCAACCAGCCTCAGCCGCATCCCCCCCACTTCGGGGTCAGACCCCGGGGTGTGGAAAATGCGGCTCAGTTCGCTTTGTTGACAGGGGCGTGCGCGCGGTAGGCGAAGGCGTTTCCTACGCGTTCTGGTGTCAACTCCTTCGCGTTTGCCGTATTTCCTACACACGGACTGAGCCGCATGCTGCCTGCTGCGGGGTCTGACCCCGAAGTGGGGGGATGCTGCTGAGATTGCTTGCATTAGGGGGCTTCGAGGGCGGTGGCGACGCCTTGGCCGCCGCCGACGCATTGGGTGGCCTGCGCGCAGCGGCTTTGCCGGTGATGCGCGCGCCGGTGGCGCCCAGCGGGTGGCCGATAGCCATGCCGCTTCCGTCGATCTGCACCACCGCCGGATCGATGCCCAGTTCGCGCACGCTGGCCGTCGGTTGAATGACGATCGTCATCAATACTTCATATATTACGTTCATAATGTATAATGTCAGGCAGAACTTTGCGGAAGGAGAGCAACATGAAGGTGAGCAGGGAGCAGGCGGCGTTGAACCGCGAACGCATCGTGGAGACAGCGGCCAGGCTGTTCCGCGAAAAAGGTTTTGACGGCATCGGCGTGGCCGACCTGATGAAGGGCGCCGGCCTGACCCATGGCGGCTTCTATGGCCATTTCGGCTCCAAGGAGCTGTTGCTGGCCGAAGCGGCCGCCAAGGCGCTGGAAAAGTCGGTGACGACGTGGCGCAAGCTGGCCGACCGGGCGCCGGAACAGCCGGTGGCGGCGATTGCCGCATCCTATCTGTCGGTTGCGCACCGCGACGCGCCGGGCAAGGGCTGCGCGGTCAGCACGCTGGGCACGGATGCGGCGCGGGCCGGGCCGGAAGTGCGCAAGGCGATGTCCGACGGCGTGCAGGCCCAGCTGAAACTGCTGGCCGAGCTGGAGCCGGGCGCGGATGGCGCTGCGAAACGGCAGCAAGCGATCGCCGACTATGCCAGCATGGTGGGCGGCCTGGTGCTGTCCCGCGTGATGGCCGACCCGGCCCAGTCGGAGGAAGTGCTGGCGGCGGTGGTGGCGGCGCTGGAGCGGGGACGGCAGGCGCGGTCCGCCTGACCGCCGCAGGCCGCTGCGCCCGGCGGCGCGCCGCGCTGGCGGGCCGGAGGAGCGGCCTCAGGCGGGGCTGGCGGCGGCCGGGCGCAGCGCCTGCCAGGCGGCGGCGGTGCGCAGCAAGCGGCCCAGGAGGATGCCGTTGAACAGCCCGAACGCCATGCAGGCGGGCACCGCAAAACGCATGTCGCCGCGCAATGCGGGCTGCACTGCCAATGCGGCGCCGACTGCGTACTTACAGCAGAACACCGCCATCATCAGCGCCAGCGGCATCCAGCTGCCGCGCTGCGTCACGGTGCCGGCCGCGTGGTCCACGGCCTTTGCGCCATCGCCGCCCGCCCGGGTCCGGGCCAGCGCCGCGCCCGCCAATGTTGCCGCCAGCCAGGCGGCCCCGGCCGGCGTCCAGAGACCAAAGCCGGTCGCCACGCTGTTCAGTCCCAGCACCAGCATCCCCCCCGGAATGATGAACACGCTGCGGTAGTGGACCACGCGGTCCTGGCTGGCCGCTACGCCGCGATAGACCAGGAAGGCGAGGATGGCCCAGACGTAGGCCGGGGTGTGGGACAGGATTTGCTGCAGCATGTGGACTCCGTTGGTGTCGGGTGGAATAAGGCAAGTGGGCTCACTATGCGGCGCGGCGCGCGGCCGGGCCACCGGTTTGCGACGAAACCGGCGTGCGGCGGAGCGAAACCGGCCGTGGCGGCGGTACAAGCTGGCCGGCATAGCCCGGCCGCCAGGCGCAGGCGCCATATCCGTTTTCCGTATATCCATATGCGTTGCCCGTATGGTAGGCTTCGCTTATTTTCAAGGCGGAACAGGCTAGAGCATGCTGCATTGGTTGAGGCAATACCGGCGTGCCATGTTGCCGGGCGACATCAGCGCCGGCATCGTGGTGGCGATGATGATGATCCCGCAGGGCATGGCGTATGCGCTGGTGGCCGGCTTGCCGCCGGTGGCGGGGATTTACGCCAGCATCCTGCCTCCGGTGCTCTACGCCCTGTTCGGCAGCAGCATGACGCAGTCGGTCGGCCCGATGGCCATCGTGGCGCTGATGACGGCGGCCGTGATCGGGCCGCTGGCGCCGGCGGGCTCGGCGCTGTATGGCGTGCTGGCGGCGCAGCTGGCGCTGGTGGCCGGCGTGGTGCTGCTGTTGTGCGGCGCGCTGCGCATGGGCTTCCTGGCTAATTTCTTCTCGCGTCCGGTCATGAGCGGCTTTACGGTCGGTTCCGTCGTCATCATCGCCGCTGGCCAGGTCAAGCCGCTGCTGGGCGCGACTTTGCCCGCCTTCCACGCGCCCAGCGCCGTGCTGGGCGGCGTGTCATTGCTGCTGCTGGTGCTGGGCAAGCGCTATGCGGCGGGCCTGCTGCGGCGGTGCGGCCTGCCGGCCGCGCATGCGGAGCTGGGCGCGCGCCTGGTGCCGATGCTGGTGGTGCTGGCTGCCACGGCCGCCGTGCCGCAGCTGGGCCTGCAGGCGCTGGGCGTCCAGACCACGGGCGCGGTGCCGTCCGGCCTGCCGCAGCTGAACCTGGCTACCTCGTCCAGCCATTGGCGCGCGCTGCTGCAGCCGGGCCTGCTGATCGGCTTTATCATCTTCCTGCTGAGTATGTCCGCCGCGCAGTCGCTGGCGCTCAAGCGCAACGAGAAGCTGGTGGCCAACCAGGAGCTGTTCGGCCTGGGCGCGGCCAACGTGGCCAGCATGGTGTCCGGCGGCTTCCCGGTCACCGGCGGCATGTCGCGCTCGGCAGTCAATTTTTCGGCCGGCGCCAACACGCCGCTGGCCAGCATCATCACGTCGGGCCTGCTGACGCTGGCCTTGCTGGCACCCACCGGCTGGCTGGCGCTGCTGCCTTTGCCGACGCTGGCCGCCACCATCATCGTGGCCGTGCTGGGCTTGCTGGAATTCGACACGCTGCGCATGGCCTGGCGCTATGACAGGGGCGACGCCGCCGCCTGGGGCGCCACTGCCGCCGGCGTGCTGGCGCTGGGCGTGGAAGCGGGCGTGGTGGTCGGCGTGTTATTGTCGATGGGCACGCTGATCTGGCGCGCCAGCCGGCCGCACATCGCGGTGCTGGGCCGTATTCCGGGCAGCGAGCACTACCGCAATATCGAACGCTACCGGGCTGAAACGCAGGCCGAGGTGCTGGTGCTGCGCATCGACGCCAATCTGTTCTTCGGCAACGTGGAAGCGGTGGGCGAGCGTATCGAGGACGAACTGCGGGCGCATCCGTCGGCGCGCCACCTGGTGCTGGCGATGACGGCCGTCAGTTCGATCGACACCACGGCATTGTTTGCGCTGTCGGAATGGAATGCGGGCATGCGCCGGCGCGGCGTGGCGCTGCACCTGGCGGAGGTCAAGGGGCCGGTGCTGGACCGCCTGCGCCAGAGCGATCTGCTGCAGCAGTTGAGCGGCCCCATTTTCCTCAGCACGGCGATGGCGTGCAATGCGCTGCAAGAGGGCCGCGAAGGCGGCATGGCGGAACACATTTAGGAGTAGACATGCAGGACCAGCAGGACAAACCTTACCGCCCCGGCGAATCGCCGGGCAGCGTGGAACGCCGCGCAGCCAAGCTGCTGTGCGCCGCCTTCAACCGCGAGGACGACGTGGCCAAGCGCGCCGCGATCCTCGAGCAATTGCTGCGCAAGCCGAACAATGCGCATTTCGAGGCGCCATTCTTCTGCGACTATGGCTACAACATCAGCGTGGGCGAGCATTGCTTCGCCAACCATAACCTGGTGATCCTGGATTGCGCGCCGGTGACCCTGGGCAGCCACGTGCTGATCGGCCCGAACACCGTGATCTCGGCCGCCAGCCACCCGGTGGACCCGGTGGCGCGCGCGGCCGGCGTGTTCGAGGCGCTGCCCATCACCATCGGCAACCATGTGTGGATAGGCGCCAACGTCACCATCCTGCACGGGGTCACCATCGGCGACAACTGCACCATCGGCGCCGGCAGCGTGGTGAGCAAGTCGATTCCGGCCAATAGTTTGGCGGTGGGCAATCCTTGCAGGGTGGTGCGCGAGATTGCCCAGGCGTCTTAGGAAAAATCTATCGATGCGGTAAAAACAATTGTCTTTCAAAGTTAAATGAGAATCGTTATTATTTGCTGACACGCTCAGTCAATAAGAGGTTTTCATGCTCACCGCCGCGAAAAAAGTCAGCCAGGTAGCCGCCCATACGGGTATTGCGTTCAGCCTGATGTATGTGATGACCGGCTCGGTCGTCTTCGGCGGACTGGCCGCAGTGCTGGAACCGGTGGTCAATGTGCTGCTGCTGCCGTTCCATGAACGCGCATGGCATCAGCTGCGCTCCCGCGCCGTGGCGGCCCGCGCCCGCTATGCCGCCCTGGCCGGCGAGAAGATCAGCCAGACCCTGATGCACGCGACCGTGGCCTTCCTGATGCTGTGGTGGGCTACCGGTTCGATGGCCATGGGCGGCCTGGCGGCGGTGCTGGAACCCATACTGAACGTGATCGCCTTGCCTTATCACGACCGGCTGTGGGACAAGCTGCAGCTGCGCATGGCGCCGGCCGGCGCCGCTGCTGCCGCCTGACACCCTGCGGGCGCGGCGGTTTGGTACACTGCGTCCTTTTCTTCGCCGCAGGTTTGCCTCATGCCGTACCCATCACAATTGCAGGAGCTGCGCGCGCTGGCGCTGCAATGCTTGCTTGAAAACGATCCCGCCGCCAAGGCCCAGGCTGTCGCCGCCATGGCGCAAGCCTGGGCCGGCGGCGCGTTGACGCTGGATCCGGCCGCCGGCCCGCAGCCCGACGGCGCCATCCCGGGCCGTCCGGCGCGGCCCGAATTGGTGCCGCCGCGCCTGGTGGGGCGCCGCTCGATGGCCACGCTGGAGGGCAGGGCAATGCTGGTGCACGCGCTGTCGCACATCGAATTCAACGCGGTCAACCTGGCGCTGGACGCGCTGTGGCGCTTCCCCGGCATGCCGGCCGCGTACTACACCGACTGGCTGCGCGTGGCGAAAGAGGAGGCTTACCACTTCTCCATGCTGTCGGCGCACCTGCAAACGCTGGGCTACCAGTACGGCGATTTCACGGCCCATGACAGCCTGTGGGAGATGGTGGAGCGCACCCGCGAAGACATCACGGCGCGCATGGCGCTGGTGCCGCGCACGCTGGAGGCGCGCGGGCTGGACGCGATTCCGCCGCTGCGCGCCAAGATTGCGCAGGCCGGCGACATGGCGGCGGCCGCCATTCTGGACATCATCCTGCACGACGAGATCGGCCATGTGGAGATCGGCAACCGCTGGTATCGCTATATGTGCGAGCTGCGCGGGCTGGAGCCGCGCGCCACATATGACGAACTGGCACTGCGCTACCGGGCGCCGGTGCTGAAAGGCCCGTTCAACCTGGCGGCGCGCCGCCTGGCCGGCTTCACCGAGGCGGAACTGGGCCAGCTGGGCTGACGCGCGGCGCATGTCCCGCGCCGGCCCGGCCTAGCCGCAGAAGCGGCGGTCGACGTCGGTGGCCAGGTCGGCCAGCGTGACGCTGCCCAATCGGTCCAGCAAGATCTGTTCCGCTTGCCGCATGGCGTCCGCCAGCGCGGCGTTGACCGCCTGTTCCACCAGGCAGCTGGGATTTTCCTGCTCCACGCCCATGGCGAACACGGACGGGTTGCCGAGCGCGCGGTGCACGTCCAGCAGCGTGATGGCCTTCAGCGGGCGCGCCAGCGCCCAGCCGCCGCCGTGGCCTTTTCCCGACCTGACATAGCCTTCATTGCGCAGCCCCGCCATGGTGCGGCGCACGACCACGGGATTGGTGCCCAGCATCTGGGCGATGTCTTCCGAAGTGGCGGGTTCGCCGCGGCGCTCCATGTGGATCAGCACGTGGAGCATGCGGGATAGGCGGCTGTCTTGTCTCATGCACCCATCTTAGCGTTTTCCAGTTTGCGTAACAAGAAAAGTTACGTTAGCCGGCATTGCTGCTATCATGTAACTTTCAATGATACGTAAACTGGAGGGCGGCATGAATCAGTACGATGCAATTGTGGTGGGTGGCAGCTTTGCGGGCTTGTCGGCGGCGATGCAGCTGGCGCGGGCGCGGCGCAGGGTGCTGCTGATCGATGGCGGCCAGCCGCGCAACCGCTGGTCGCCGGCGGTGCACGGCTTCCTGGCCCTGGATGGCATGGCGCCGGCGGACATCCGCGCGCAGGCGCTGCGCCAGTTGCGGGCTTATCCGACGTTTTCCTATGCGGCGGGGACGGCGCAGTGCGCCGACAGGGATGCCGACGGTTTCGTGGTCCAATGGACGCCGGCCCATCCGGCGGACGCTGGCGGGGACGCGGCCAAGGCGCACGGGCTGCCGCCTGGGGCGGCCGCAGCGCAGCGCGCGGCGCGCCTGGTGCTGGCCACCGGCGTCAAGGATACGCTGCCCGCGATCGACGGCCTGGCAGAACGCTGGGGGCGGACGGTGCTGCATTGCCCGTATTGCCACGGTTTCGAGGTGAGCGGCGGCGCGCTGGGGGTGCTGGCGGCGTTCCCGCAATCGGTGCACCAGGGCTTGCTGCTGCCCGACTGGGGCGATACCACTTACTTTACGCAAGGCTTGCACGAACCCAGCGCCGAGGAGGCTGCGCAATTGCAATCGCGCGGCACGCGCGTGGAGCGGGTGCCGGTGGTGGCCCTGCTGGGCAGTGCGCCGCAGCTGGAGGCGGTGCGCCTGGCCGATGGCCGCGTGCTGCCGCTGAGCGCGGTGTTTACCGCGCCGGTCACCAGCATGGCGTCGCCGCTCGCGGAACAGCTGGGCTGCGCCTTCGAGCAGGGCCCGACCGGCCCGCATATCCAGGTCGATGCCGGACAGCAGACCAGCGTGCCAGGCGTGTTCGCGGCGGGCGACGCGGCCGCCGCGCGCCACAACGGCACGCTGGCCAGCGCCGCCGGGGTGCTGGCCGGGGTGTCGGCGCATGCTTCGCTGATCATGGCCACACTGTAGCGCGGCGGCCACACACGCTTGCAATATACCGTCGTGGCCGATATCGTCTGGGCACCGCGCGTGCGGGCGACGTCGTAGACAGGAGCGGGAATGGAAGCAGCAGGGCGGCGGGAGCAAGCCAGGGACGAGGCACAGCAGGTGCGGGCCGACGCGCAGCCGGACCCGGTGCGCGGCGATATCCTGGTGGTCGAGGACACGCCGGCTTCGCTGCAACTGTTGTCCAAGCTGCTGACCGACGCCGGTTACCGCGTGCGCGAGGCACCCAACGGCGAACTGGCGCTGTGGAGCGCGCAGGCCCAGGCGCCCGAACTGGTGCTGCTTGACATCCGCATGCCGGGCATAGACGGCTACGAAGTGTGCAGCCGCCTGAAGAAGATGCCCGGCCTGGACGAGGTGCCGGTGATCTTCCTGTCGGCCCACAGCGACACTGACGACAAGCTGCGCGGCTTCCAGGTGGGCGGCGTGGATTTCATCTCCAAGCCCTTCCAGTTCGAGGAAGTGAATGCGCGCGTCATGGCGCACCTCAAGATCCGCCGCCTGCAGCAGCAGTTGGCGGCGCACAACGACCAGCTGCAGCGCGAGTCGCGCCAGCGTTTGGCCGAAATCGCCCACATGAACCGCAACGCCAGCGCCTCGGTGTATTGCGCGGCGCTGGTGCACGAGCTGAACCAGCCGCTGGCGGCCATCATGAGCAATGCCGAGGCGGCCGAGCTGTTCCTGAAGATGGATCCGCCGGCGCTGGCCGACGTGGAGGAAATCCTGGGCGACATCCGGCGCGACGACCGCCGCGCCAGCGAGCTGATACAGCGCATGCGCGAAATGCTGAAGAAGTCCGATCCGGTGGCGCAGCGGCTGGACCTGAACGAGGCCATGGCGCAGGTGGCGGCCTTGCTGGGCAGCGAGGCGCGCATGCGGCGCGTGCAGCTGCACACCGAGCCGGCCCCGCTGCCGCTGATGGTGTCGGCCGATCCGGTGCAATTGCAGCAAATCCTGATCAACCTGGTCCTGAACGGCATGGACGCCATGGGCGAGCCGCCGCAGGGCGGCGCCGCCGCGGCGCCGGCCAAGCCGCGCCGGATCACGCTGTGCGCGCGCCGCCGCGACGCCGCCATGGCCGAGGTCCAGGTGAGCGACCATGGCTGCGGCTTCGGCGGCAACCGGGAACGCCTGTTCGAGTCCTTCTTCACCACCAAGGCGCACGGCATGGGGCTGGGCCTGTCGATCGCGGCGGCCATCGTGCAGGCGCACGGCGGCCGGATCTGGGCCGACAACAATCCCGGCGGCGGCGCCACGGTGGGCTTTGCCTTGCCGCTGGCGGCCAGGGCGGGGGCGGCGGCGTGAAGATCCACATCATCGACGATGACGAGCCGCTGCGCACCGCGCTGTCGCGCCTGCTGGGCGCCTGCGGCTACCGGGTCAGCGCCTACGAATCGGGCGACGCCTTCGTGCAGGCGGAAACCGGCGACGAGGCCGGCTGCATCCTGCTGGACGTGGACATGCCCGGCTTGACCGGCCTGCAACTGCAGGATCATTTGCGTGCGCGCAACAGCATCCTGCCCATTGTATTTCTCACGGGAAATGGCGACATCGCCATGAGCGTGCGCGCCATCAAGGCCGGCGCCGAGGATTTCCTGTCCAAGCCCATCGGCAAGGACGCGTTGCTGGACGCCATAGGCCGCGCCATGCTGCGCTACGAGGCGGCGGCGCAGCACAACAGCCAGCTCAGCGAACTGCGCAAGCGCGCCGCCACGCTGACCGCGCGCGAGCGCGAGGTGTTCGTGCTGGTGGTGCAGGGCATGCTGAACAAGCAGATCGCCTTCGAACTGGGCAACACCGAGCGCACCGTGAAAGCGCACCGCCACAGCCTGATGGAAAAGCTGGGCGCCGGTTCGCTGGCCGAGCTGGTACAGATGGCCAACCGCCTGGGGCTGGTTGCCGCCTAGCGCCTTGCCGGCGCGTCCGCGCGCTACCTGTACCAAAGGACACGTTACAGCCGTGTGAAATCTCCCTACAGTCATAACTATCGGTGCTTGCACCTTAGGGATGGCGTCATGGAAACAGGAAAACTCGTCGTTGCCGTCGTGGAAAACGACGCCGGCATGCTCAAGGCACTGGGCCGGCTGCTGCGCGCGGCCGGCTATATGGCCCAGCTTTATGCGTCGGCCGAGCAGTATCTGCAGCGCGGCGACCATAGCCACATTGCCTGCCTGATCCTCGACATCGACCTGGGCGGCCTGTCCGGCATCGAGTTGCAGCAAATGCTGGTCGGCGCCGGCAACGCGCCGCCCATCGTGTTCGTCACCAGCCAGATCGACGGCGGCATGGAGGCGGCGGCGCAGCGGCTGGGCTGCCTGGCCTACCTGCGCAAGCCCTTCGCTTCGCAGGATCTGCTGGCCGCCCTGCAGCAGGCCGCCGCTCACCAGCCATAACCATAAGACGACCAGGGATACCATCATGAAAAACCTCACGATCAAAGCCCGGCTTATCGCCGCCATCGCATTTCTGACCGTGCTGCTGGCGGCCATCGGCTTTGCCGGCCTGAACAGCCTGAGCCGCACCAACGCGTCGCTGCAGACGGTGTACGACGACCGCCTGGTGGCGATGGGCATGCTGAACCAGATCGGCACCGGCCTGCTGTACCAGCAGATCGCGCTGGGCAACGCGGTGGACGCGCAGGACGGCGGCCACAGCACGCTGCTGGCCCAGGCGCAACAGCGCGGCGGCGAGATCGACAAGGTGTGGGCGGCCTACATGGCCACCTACCTGACACCGGACGAGGCGGTGCTGGCCAAGGCCTTCGCGGCCAGCCACGCCGCCATGCGCGAGCAGGCCATGCAGCCGATGGCGGCGGCGCTGGCGGCGGGCGAGCGCGAGCGGGCGGCGGAATTGCAGCACAAGAAGCTGGACCCGGCCATGGCGGCGGCCGACCATGCGCTCGAAGCGCTGGTGGCGCTGCAACTGGCGGTGGGCAAGCAGGAATATGCGGATTCGCAGGCGCGCTATAGCACTTTCCGCGCCATATCCATCGCCTCCATCGTGCTGGGCGTGGCGGTGGGTGCGGTGATGGGCTACTGGCTGCTGCGCGCCATCCTGGTCCCGTTGCGCGGCGCCATCGGCGTGGCCGAGGCGGTGGCGGCGGGCGACCTGACGCAACGCATCGAGGTCAGTTCGAACGATGAGATGGGCCAGCTGACGGCCGCGCTAAAGCGCATGAACGACAGCCTGGCGACGATCGTGGCGCAGGTGCGGCAGGGCACGGAAACCATCACCGTGGCCTCCGGCGAGATCGCCAGCGGCAATGCCGACCTGTCCTCGCGCACCGAAACGCAGGCGTCCAGCCTGGAGGAGACCGCCAGCTCGATGGAAGAGCTGACCTCCACGGTGCAGCACAACACCGAAAGCGCGCGCGCGGCCGACACCCTGGCCCACGAAGCGGCGGCGGTGGCGCAGCGCGGCGGCGCAGTGGTGGCGCAGGTGGTGGCCACCATGGGGGCGATCAACCAGTCCTCCAACAAGATCGCCGACATCATCGGCACCATCGACGGCATCGCTTTCCAGACCAATATCCTGGCGCTGAACGCGGCGGTGGAAGCGGCGCGCGCCGGCGAGCAGGGACGCGGCTTTGCCGTGGTGGCCTCGGAAGTGCGCAACCTGGCGCAGCGCTCGGCGGCGGCGGCCAAGGAAATCAAGGAACTGATCGGCGACTCGGTGGCCCACGTCGGCGCGGGCAGCAAGCTGGTGGACCAGGCCGGCGCCACCATGCAGGAAGTGGTCACCAGCGTGGAGCGCGTGACGGGCATGATGTCGTCCATCCTGTCGGCCAGCGTGGAGCAGAGCTCGGGTATCGAACAGATCAACCAGGCGGTGGCCGAGATGGACACTGTCACCCAGCAGAACGCGGCGCTGGTGGAGCAGGCTGCGGCGGCCGCCGAATCCTTGCAGGACCAGGCGCGGACGCTGGAGCAGGCGGTGAGCGTATTCAAGCTGGATGCCGGCGCGCTGCGCACGGCGGCCCGCAGCGCGCCGGCGGCGGCAGCGCGCCCCGCGCAAGGCGGGCGCCCGGCCGTTCGGCCAGCGCTGCAGCCGGCGCGCGCCGCCCTGGCCCAGCCGGGGAAGGGGGGCGCCAAGCCGGCGGCGCGGTCCCCGGCCCAGGCAACTGCCGCTCCGCGCCACTTGAAGGCGGTGCCGGCGGCAACCGACGGCGACTGGGAAGAATTCTGATGCACTCGCCCGCGCACCGCGTCGCCGGTTTGCGCGCCAAGGGCGAGATCTCGATCGCGCTGCTGGTCAGCGTGGCGGTGACGGCAGTGGTGACGCTGGTGCTGGCCGCCTTCGCCGCCTATTTCTACCAGAGCGAAAAAGCGCAGCGCTGGGCGCAGCTGCGGGCCGACCTGGCCGCCAGCGCGGATGAACTGGCGGCGGCGGCAGCGCTGCCGGTGTGGAACTACGACGAAGCGCAAATCGTTACCATCATGAAAAGCGGGCTGAGCAACCGGGGGCTGCACGCCAGCATGGTGGCGCCGGCCGGCGTGCGTCCCTACATCCTGGTGCGCGGCGCCGACGGCCGGCTGCACGGCGTGGACAAGGCCCCGGCCGGCGCCGAATTGCTGCAGGAGCGGCGCGCCATGCGGGCGGCGAACCAGGATATCGGCAGCATCACGCTGTACGCCTCGCCGGCCAGGCTGCTGGCCGAACTGCGCAGCCGCAGCTACGCCATCGCCGGCATGATACTGGTGCTGGACGTGGCGCTGGTGGCCGGCCTGTACCTGGTGCTGTGGCACATGATGCTCAAGCCGGTGCAAGCCATCGGGCGCTACGCGGCCGACGTCAAGGCCGGGCTGAACCCCGCCGCGCCGGCCCCGCGCGCCTGGCTGTTCGGCGAACTGAAGAGCCTGCAGGCCTCGCTGCGCGAAATGATCGCGCTGCTCGAGAGCCGCTATCGCGCCATGCACGCCAGCGAGCAGCGCCTGCAGATCGCCACCCGGGCGGCCGCCATCGGCATCTGGGACTGGGATATCGGCAGCGGGGTGGTGGAGTGGGACGAGCAAATGTACCGCCTGTTCGGCGTGCAGCGCGCGCCCGTGGCCGAGCCGCTGCAACTGTGGCGCGAAGCGCTGCATCCGGAGGACAAGGCGCAGGCCGAGGCTGCGCTGCAGCGCACGCTGGACGGCGGCGGCCAGTTCGACCAGGCTTTCCGCATCGTCTGGCCGGACGGCTCGGTGCGCCATATCCAGGCCGACTCGATGCTGTTCCGCGACGGCGCCGGGCGGCCGCTACGCATGGTAGGCGTCAACTACGACATCAGCGCGCACAAGGCGGCGCAGCAGGAACTGCGCCAGCACCGCCACCACCTGGAAGAGCTGGTGGCCGACCGCACGCGCGCGCTGTCGGTGGCGGTGGCGCAGGCGCAGGCGGCCAGCCAGGCCAAGAGCGTGTTCCTGGCCAATATGAGCCACGAGCTGCGCACTCCCCTGAACGCGGTGATCGGCTTTTCGCGCCTGATGGCCGATGCGCCCGGCATGCAGGCCGGGGACAAGCGCAACCTGGGCATCATCCACCGCTCCGGCCAGCACTTGCTGACGCTGATTAACGATATCCTGGAGCTGTCCAAGATCGAGGCCGGCCGCATCGCGCTGCAAAACGAGCCGGTGCTGCTGACCGAGATGCTGCAGGAAGTGACGGACATGGTGAGCATGCGCGCGGCGCCGGGCGTGACGCTGCGCCTGGACAGCCGCCAGCTGCCGCTGCGCGCGCAGCTGGACGGCACCAAGCTGCGCCAGGTGCTGCTGAACCTGATGTCGAACGCGGTCAAGTTCACCCGTGCCGGGGGCATCGTGCTGCAGGCGCGGGCCAGCTGGACGGACGGCGCGGGCCCGGCCGGGAGCGGGTGCTGGCAGCTCGAATTCGCCGTCAGCGACAGCGGTCCAGGCATCGCGGCGGCCGACCACGAACGCATTTTCGAACCTTTCGTGCAGGCCGGCCAGGACGGCGTGGCCGAAGGCACCGGCCTGGGGCTGGCCATTTCGCGCGAGTTCGTGCAGTTGATGGGCGGCGAGCTGACCGTGCATTCGGCGCTGGGCGAGGGCGCGGTGTTCCGCTTCGCGGTGCCGGCCGGGGTATCGGCCGGACTGGCGCTGGCCGGCGCGCGGGACGGCGCCGCCGGCGCGGCGAGCGCATTGGACGGCGCCGGGGGTGACGAGAACGGTGGCGCGGCGCTGACGGCGGCGGCGCTGGCCGCGCTGCCGGCGGGCGCCGCCGATGCGTTGCGGGAAGCGGTGCAGCAGCTGAACCTGGCCCGCGCGGCGCGGCTGCTGCAAGCGTTGCCGCCGGCCTGCGCAGGCACGGCGGCCGCGGTCGGGCGCATGCTGGCGCTGCACCAGTATCCGCAGCTATGCGCGCTGCTGGCGCCGGCGGCGCACGATGCAGGGCAGGGGGCGGCATGATGCAGCGCGCAGACCAGAACTCAAGCGGCGAAATCCTGGTGGTGGAAGATACGCCGGCCTCGCTCAAGCTGCTCAGCGAATTGCTGGGCAACGCGGGCTACCTGGTGCGCCAGGCGCCGGACGGCGAGCTGGCGCTGTGGAGCGCGCAAGCCCGTCCGCCGGAACTGATCCTGCTCGACATCCGCATGCCCGGCATCGACGGCTTTGAAGTGTGCCGGCAGCTGAAGGCCGATCCCGGCCTGAAGGAGATTCCGGTGATTTTCCTGTCGGCGCAGTACGATACCGATGACAAGGTGCGCGGCTTCCGCGCCGGCGCGGTCGACTTCATCGCCAAGCCTTACCAGTCCGAGGAGGTGCTGGCGCGCATGCACGTCCACATCCAGCTGTCGCGCGCGCAGCAGGCGCTGGCCGCCAGCAATGCGCAGCTCACGCGTACGCTGGATGAGCTGGGCTCGGCGCACGCCGAGATCGTGCGCTCGGAGCGGCTGGCGGCGCTGGGTGCTCTGGTGGCGGGCGTGGCGCACGAACTGAATACCCCGATCGGCAACGGCGTGCTGGCCGCCAGCGCGCTGGAGGACCGCAGCCGCGCCTTTTTCGGCGCGCTGGCCGAAGGCGCCGGCGTGCGCCGTTCGGCGCTGGAGCGCTATGGCGCAGACACGGCCCAGGCCACGGCACTGCTGCTGCGCAACCTGCACAAGGCGGCCGACCTGATCGAGTGCTTCAAGCAGGTCGCGGTGGACCAGACCAGTTCGCAGCGCCGCAGCTTCGAGCTGGCCAGTCTGGTGGACGGCATGGCCAAGACGCTGGCGCCGTCGCTGCGCGCGGCCGGCGCAACGCTGCGGGTGGAGGCGGTGGGCGGACTTGCCATGGACAGCTACCCGGGCGCGCTGTGCCAGATACTGACCCAGCTCACCCGCAACGCGCTGCTGCACGGATTCGGGCCGGACGGCGGCGCCATCACCGTGCGCATGGCGGCCGACGGCGCGGCGGCGCTGCTGGAATTCGAGGACAACGGCGCCGGCATTGCGCCGGACGGCATGGCGCGGCTGTTCGAGCCGTTCAACACCGCCAGCATGGGGCGCAGCAGCGGGCTGGGGCTGCACATCGTGCACAACCTGGTGGTCAATGTGCTGGGCGGCGCCATTGAGGCGGCCAGCGCGCCTGGCCGCACCCGCTTCGCCATGCGGCTGCCGCTGGACGCACCCGGACTGTAGGCCGGCTGCCCTTGGGGGCTGGTCCATTCTATGGTAGGGTGGCGAGGGATTCTGGATCAGGAGAGGACGCAAGGCGATGCATCGGGATTTGTCGGAACAAGGCAGCAAGGGCGAAGTGTTGATCGTGGAGGACACGCCGGCTTCGCTCAAGCTGCTCAGCGACCTGTTGACGGAGGCCGGCTACTACGTGCGCCAGGCGCCCAACGGCGAGCTGGCGCTGTGGACGGTGCAGTCGCGCCCGCCGGAGCTGATCCTGCTCGACGTGCGCATGCCCGGCATCGACGGCTTCGAGGTGTGCCGCCGCCTGAAATCCTCGCCGGCCACGGCCCATGTGCCGGTGATTTTCCTGTCCGCCCAGCACGACACGGACGACAAGGTGCGCGGCTTTGCGCTGGGCGGCGCCGACTTCATCGCCAAGCCGTTCCAGGCCGAGGAAATCCTGGCCCGCACCGATGCCCAGGTGCGCCTGGGGCGCGCGCAGCTGGCGCTGGCCGCCGAACGCGCCCACCTGGAGCTGCGCGTGCATGAGCGTACCGCCGAGCTGGCCGAGCTGGCCGCCTCGCTGGAGCGCGAGGTGGAGCGCCGCCGCGCCAACGAGGACACGCTGCGCCTGGCCGCGCGCGTGTTCGCCGCCACCCAGGACGCCATCGTCATCGCCGACGCCGGCGGCACCATCGTGGCCACCAATCCGGCCTTCACCGACATTTCAGGCTACGACAGCAGCGAGATGGTGGGGCGCCATGTCAGCACCCTGCAGACCGTGCAGCACAACACCAGTGCCTACCACGCCATGATGGCGGCGCTGGCCGGCCATGGCCACTGGTCGGGCGAGATGCTGGCGCGGCGCAAGAACGGCGCCACCTTCCCCGGCCTGCTGAGCGTGTCCACCGTGGCCGGCGCCAATGGCGAGGTGGAGAACTACATCGTCGTGTTCATGGACATCACCGAGCGCAAGGCCGAGCAGCACATGATCGACTTCCTGTCCTACCACGACGCGCTGACCGGCCTGCCCAACCGGCTGCTGGCGCGCCAGTGCTTCGACGAGGCGCAAGCGGCCGCGCAGCGCAACGGCCAGTGCGTGGGCGTGATGTGCCTGGACCTGGACCGCTTCAAGAGCGTGAACGATTCCTACGGCGCGCCGGTCGGCGACCAGGCCTTGCAAGCGGTGGCGCGCCTGTTGCGCAGCTGCGTGCCGGACGGGGCCACCGTGTCGCGCCAGGGCGGCGACGAGTTCCAGATCATCGTGCCGGACGACGCCCAGCTGGGCGCCACCGTGGCTGCCGCGCAAGCCATCCTGGCCGGGCTGCGCGACGGCTTGCCGCTGGCCATGGCGGCAGCCGAGGGGGCGGCGCAAGCTGCCCAGCCATCGCCCCAGTTGTCCACCCAGCACCTGGGACTGACCACCAGCATCGGCATTGCCGTGTGCCCGGCCGACGGCAGCACTTTCGACGAGCTGCTGCGCAATGCCGACACCGCGCTGTACCGCGCCAAGGAGGTCGGCCGCGACAACTATGCCTTCTTCACCGAGCGCATGGACGCCGACATCCGCGCCAAGCTGGCCATCCAGGCGCAGCTGCGCGGCGCCATTGCGCGCGGCGAGTTCGAGGTGCACTACCAGCCGCAGATGTGCTTGCGCACCGGGACCATGCTGGGCGCGGAGGCGCTGCTGCGCTGGCACAACCCGGTGCTGGGCCAGGTGCCGCCCAACCGCTTCATCCCGCTGGCCGAGGAGTACGGCCTGATTTCCGCCATCGGTGTCTGGGTGCTGGACACCGTGTGCGCGCAGATCGCGGCCTGGCAGGCGCAGGGCCTGGGCACGCTGAAGGTGGCGGTCAACCTGGCCGGCAGCCAGTTCGCGCACGACAGCACGGTGGCCAGCGTGGAGCAGGCGCTGCGCCGCCACGGCGTGCCGCCGGCCTCGCTGGGGCTGGAGATCACCGAAGGCACGGTGATGGGCGATCCGGACAAGGCGGTGGCCGCGCTGGGCCGATTGAAGGATATCGGCGTGGCCATTTCGCTGGACGATTTCGGTACCGGCTACTCCTCGCTGGCCTACCTGAAACGCTTCCCGATCGACGTGCTGAAGATCGACAAATCCTTCGTCGACGACGTGACCACCAAGGCCAGCGACGCGGCCATCGCGCTGTCGGTGATCTCGCTGGCGCACAACCTGAACATGCGCGTGATCGCCGAGGGCGTGGAAACGCGCGAACAGGTCGAGTTCCTGGCGGCGCACGGCTGCGACGAAATGCAGGGCTACTACTTCAGCCGGCCGCTGGCGGCCGGCGCCTACACCGC
The DNA here is from genome assembly GCF_059704565.1 of Massilia sp. NBRC 108631. Classification (NCBI taxonomy): domain Bacteria; kingdom Pseudomonadati; phylum Pseudomonadota; class Betaproteobacteria; order Burkholderiales; family Oxalobacteraceae; genus Massilia; species Massilia sp. NBRC 108631. The sequence goes on along the minus strand of NZ_BAAKJE010000125.1, from coordinate 17,012 downwards.
GCTGCTGCGTGAAAAGCGCTTGCTCAACCTGTTACCGGAATAAGGAAGTCCATGAAGAGAACCGCTGCCTCCCTGGCCGCCGGCGTGCTGTTGGCGCTGGGCGCTGCCACCGTTCCCGCGCTGCCCGCCCATGCCGCCGGCGAAAGCGCCGCCTTCAAGGCGCTCTACACCGAGGAGTGGCAATGGCGCATGGCCCAGCGCCTGGAGGACGAGGAGGACGACGTCAACGGCATCCGGCCCGACCTGCCGCGCATCGACGCCGCCACCCAGCAGGCGCGCCTGGCTTACTGGCAGCGCGTGCTGGCCAGGCTGGACGCGATCCCGGTGGCCGCGCTGGAGCCGGCGCAGCGCATCGATTACGCGGTGTACCGCGCGCAGATCGCTGCGCTGATCGAGAACCAGCGCTTCCGCGAATACGAAAAGCCGCTCAACTCCGATTCGGCCTTCTGGTCCAACATCGCCGGCGAGGCCGACAAGAGTTTCCGCAGCGAGGCCGAATACGCGGCCTACGTGCGGCAGCTGAACGACATGCCGCGCTACTTCGCCGAAGCCACCGCCAATATGCGCGCGGGCCTGCAGCGCGGCTTCACGCCGCCGCGCGTGACGCTGCTGGGACGCGACAAATCGGTGGCCGCCGTGGCCGAGGAAAAGACGCTGGAGAAACTGGCCTTCTACCGGCCGTTCAAGGACATGCCGGCCGCCATCCCGGCCGCGCGCCAGGCCGAGCTGCGCGCCGCCGCGCTCAAGGCGCTGCGCGAGTCGGTGGTGCCGGCCCACCAGCGCTTGCTGGCCTTCCTGCGCACCGAGTACCTGCCGGGCGCGGCCGAGGCGCTGGCGGCCGAGCGCCTGCCCGACGGCAAAGCGTATTACCAGTCCAAGATCAGCGAGTACACCACCACATCGCTGAGCGCCGAGCAGATCCACCAGACCGGCCTGGCCGAAATGGCCAAGATCCGCGCCGAGATGCTGGAGGTGATCAAGCAGGTCGGTTTCCAGGGCGGCTTGCCGGAATTCCTGCAGTTCCTGCGCACCGACCCGCGCTTTTACGCGCGCACCCCGGAGGAGCTGCTGATGCGCGCGGCCTACGTGGCCAAGCGCTTCGACGCCAAGGTGGGCGACTACTTCGGCTACCTGCCGCGCAGCCGCTTCGCCATCATTCCGGTGGCGCCGGACATTGCGCCGTACTATACCTCCGGCCGCGGCGGCCCCGGCGTCTACATGGTCAACACCTACAACCTGCCGGCGCGCCCCCTGTACAGCCTGCCGGCGCTGACGCTGCACGAGTCGGCCCCGGGCCACGCGTTCCAGATGCCGATCGCGCTGGAACAGAAAGGCCGTCCGGCCTTCCGCAACGCCTACATCTCGGCCTACGGCGAGGGATGGGCGCTGTACACCGAACGGCTGGGCGTGGAAATGGGCATCTACGAGACGCCGTACGAAATTTTCGGCATGCTGAGCTACCAGGCCTGGCGCGCGTCGCGCCTGGTGGTCGATACCGGCGTGCACGCCAAGGGCTGGACCCGCGCGCAGGCCCAGGCCTACCTGCGCGAGAACACGGCGCTGTCCGAGCACGAAGTCACCACCGAGGTGGACCGCTATATTTCCTGGCCTGGCCAGGCGCTGTCCTACTACCTGGGACAGATGGCGGTGCAGCAGGCGCGCAAGAAGGCGGAAGCGGCGCTGGGGCCGAAATTCGACATCCGCGCCTTCCACGACACGGTGCTCAACCTGGGTTCGGTGCCGCTGCCGGTGCTGCATGCGCGCATCGATACTTTCATCGCGGAAGGCGGCAAGAGCCCGTATCCCAAGGACGAGTGAGCGCGCTACGGTTTGCTTTGCGGCCGCGCGCGGGGCGGACTACACTGTAGGGACGACTGAAAGGACTCCCCATGGCAAGCAAAATCACGCACCGCGGCGTTGCCATTGTCACCTTGGACGATGGCGAAGCCGTGCTGGAACATTGCAAACCGAACTGCATTGCCATCCGGCATGACGACGCGGGCTGGTGGACCTGCTTTGTCGGCCCGGACGGCGAGGTGGATGACTACGACCAGCCTTTCCCCAGCCGCGACCAGGCGGTGTGGGCCGCCAAAGCGGCCGCCGAGTACGGCATTTAGCTGGATTCGCGGCGTGCTGGGGGCGTCTCGGGCGCCTGCTGCAAGTGCCCGGGCTGGACGATTCGCCCGGCCTGCCTGACCGCCACCGGCTGCGCCACGGGCTCGGCTTCCAGTGCCTTGCCTATCAGAATCGTAAAGCCCACATACATCAGGCTCAGGTTGCGCAACTCGCCCACGGCGGCGAAGGCGGCGAACAGCGGCAGGTTGATGGCTGCCGCCAGCAGGATATGCTGGCGCGCTTGCTTGGGACTGGCGCGCCAGCCGCGCGTGACCACGGCGGCAATCAGCACCAGCGTCAGTACAAAAGCCTGGCGCGGCCCCATGATGCCGTACGTTAGCTCCATCTGGCTATAGGTTTGCGGCGACAGGTAGGCCACCAGGTTGTCGGCCAGATGCAGCTCGACCGGGGTTCCGCCCGCCGCGGCGAACTGCAGCTTGGCGGCCACGTTCACCAGTCCGGACACCAGCACCGCCGCCGCCGTGGCGGCGACGGCTTTGGTCTTCGGATACGCGGCCAGCAGCAGCGGCAGCAGCGTGATGATATAGAAGAAGAACGATTCCTTGTTCAGCGTGGCCGGGATCAGCATGGCGAAGAACCACGCGATGCGGCGGCGCGACACCAGCAGGTAGGCCAGGCAGAAGAACAGCAGTTCGGCGGTGTCGTAGAAATAGCCGCCCAGCGTTTGCATGTAAGGGAAGGCCAGCGACAGCACGGTCGGCGCGAAGATGGCCGCCAGCCGGCCCGTGCCGGCGTCCAGCGCGATGCGGTGCAGCAGGAACAGGCTGCCCAGCAGCGACAGGAACGACAGGTAGTACACCACCACGTAGCGGAAACCGTAGGCCGGCCGTGCCGCGCCGTAGGTCTTGACGTAGACCTTGCTGGGATTGAGCTTGTCGGCCACGCGGGCTTTGATGTGCTCGGGCACTGCCCGGTCGGCGGCGTTGGCGATCAGCGGCAGCAGCTGGCGGTAAACGAAGGGACGGTCGGCGGTGGCCTCCAGCATGGCTTCGAGCGAGAAGCGCGGGGTGTTGTCGCGCAGGCCCCATTTGCCGATATAGCCGGAAAAGCTGGCCGCCGCCACCATCCAGAAGAAGGCGAAGTGCAGCAGCAGCGATAGCCAGTTGGACCAGGCCGCTCTGTGCCAGGCTTGATGCAGGAAGGAAATCATCGGTACTCCGGGACGAGGGGAGTGACCAATATTTCACGCCGTTAGCTGGCGGGACTACGAATGCGTCAATAGTGCTGCAGATTTTTGTTGCGCTTTACCCAGCCCGCAGCGCGTTCAGCACCTTGTCGATGTCGGCGCGGTGGAACTGTTGCCGCATGCGGTAGGGGTGCTGGCACGGCACCGCCAGCGTGCCGCCGTCCTGCAGGCCGAGCAGCACCTGGCGGCGCGCGGTGCAGGCCGCCGCCATCGCCTGGCCGGTGCCGGGATGGCCGAACACGGGCAGCCCTTCGATGGTGGTCGCATGGGCTTCCTGCAGGAAGATCTTGCAGGCTTTCATGCCGTCCAGGATGACGCCGTGCGGCGTTTCGGTGGTGCCGCTGCGGCCGCCGCAATCGTCCTGCATCAGCTTGACGACAGCGCGCAGCACCATGGCGTCGCGCATGGCTTGCGTGGGCGGCTGCGGCGTGGCCAGGGCAGTGCGGTCCAGCATGGAGTCCCATTGTTGTTCCATGGAGCCGTCCGCGCCCAGCAGCTTGGGGAGCCAGCGCGGCTGGCAGGCCGGGGTTGCGGCCGGACCTGCGCCGCATTCCATGGCGTGGGCAAAATCGGGCCGGGCCCCTTGCCGGAGGCTGCGGTAGAAGCCATTGATGCGCGCCATGGCGCTGCCCTGGCCCTGGCGCGCAGCGAGCGCGTAGACGTACGCGGGCAGGCCGCACTTGTACTCCAGCCGGTTGCCGCCGACCTGGCGCGGCGTGAGTGCGCGCCAGCTTTTCGGTTCGCTGTACAGGATGCAAGTGGCCAACGCGTCGTCCAGTTCTTCGGCGGCCTGCGCCGGCGTCAGCCAGCCGTTGTGGATCGAGGCCATCCAGCGCAGGAATTCACCGCCGCCTTCGTGGATCAGGCGCGCGTCGGGATAGTCGTCGACGGCGTCGCGCAGCTGGAAGCGGTGGCTGAATTCGTGCGCCACCAGCAGCGTGGCCTTGGCCTGGTCGGCGGCGGAAGGGGCGCGCGGCCAGTTGTACAGCGCCAGGCGCAGCACGTCGCTGGCGTCGCCGCCTATATACACACCGCCCGGGGCCGCCACGTAGGCGGCGGCGACGATGGGGCGCTGGAAGACGGCGTCCGGCAGCGCCTTGCGCAGGTAGCCCACCGTGCCGGCGGCCACCATGCCGATGTGGGCCACGGTGGCCGCCGGCAGGCGCGGATCGAAGTAGCTTGGCGTTTCGGCGCCTGGCTGCGCCAGCGGGGCGGCCAGCAGCAGGGCGGCGGTGTCGGCGCCGGACTGCGCCTCGGCGGCGTGCTCGTAGCTGCGGCCGTTGACGGCGATGCCGGGCGCGGCGAAGCGGTAGTTCACCTTGCCGCAGCCGTCGCCCACGGCGTAGTTCGACAGGTGCGCGTACAAGCCCTGGCCCATCGGGAAGGCGGCCGGGTAGCCGGCCTGGCGGGTGGCGGCGGGCACGCGGAAGCGCAGGGTGGAGCAGGCGGCGTCCTGGCGGGCGAGCTCGCCGGCGCCGGCCGTGCCGCAGCCGTCCAGCGCCTGCCAGGCTTCGCGCGTGGCGCGTCCGGCGTCGCCATGCTTGGCGAAGGGGAGTGCGCGGCATGCGGCGGGCAGCGTGTAGCTCACTTCCAGCGCCTCAGGCGACAGCAGTTTCAGCTGGACATCGACTTCGGCTGCGGCGGATGCTTGCAGCAGTAGCAGTAATAAAGCAATGCCCGGTGGGCGCATGCGGATTCGCCTGAAAGATGAAAGGGCGGATAATATCATATAGGCAACTCCGGCAGGGCCGGCCTAGTCGCTCCAGAAACGGTCGAACAGGGGCTTGACGCTGATGCCGTGCACCGCGATGGACAGCATGATGACCACCAGCGTGATGTCGATTAGCTCCCGCGCCAGTGCCTGGGGCAGGCCGTGGTTGATCGCGTACATCAGGTAGTACACGGAGCCGATGCCGCGCACGCCGAACCAGGCGCTGATGCCGCGCACCCGGCCGCGTACGGTGGAGCGCACCAGGCCCAGGTAGACGCTCAGCGGCCGCGCCACCGCAAACAGGAACAGCGCCGTGCTCCAGGCGCGCCAATCCCATGCCTGCGCCGTGACGGCGCCGCCCAGCAGCAGCACCAGCGTCAGTTCCGACAGCCGCTCCAGGTGCTCCTTGAAGATCAGCGATTCGCCGCTGACGGTGAGCGGCGCTTCGGCCGGCGTTTCCGCCGCTGCCGCTGCGGGACCGGCAGCGGTAGCGGTGGGTGCCGGCGCATGGGACGCGCCGGGCCGTGCTTCGCCCTGGCTGGCGGCCGCCGCCGCGCCCGTTGCTGCCAGCGTGGCGGCGCCCGGTGCTTGCTGCGTGGCCGCGCCTGCCGCCGCCTGGCCCGCGCAGGGCTCCTTGAGCAAGCCATGGCGGTCCTTGCCGGCGCCCGCCAGCACCAGCTCGCGCTGGCGCAGCGCCACGCCGGCGAAGAACACCGCCAGGAAGCCCCAGGCGTGCAGCCACAGGCAGGCGCCGTACACCACCGCAATCAGCCCCAGGCCCACCAGGTCGTCCAGCACGTCGTGCCTGGGATCGGTGTTGCGCAGCGCCCAGCCCAGCTGCGCCAGCGCCGCGCCGCCCGCGATGCCGATCAACACCGCGCCCATCGTGCCCCACAGGACATCCATTGCCAGCCACCGCCAGCCGAAGTCGCCCAGCTCGTGCAGGCCCAGCAAGCCCAGCCCCAGCATCACGAAGGGGAAGGCGCTGCCGTCGTTCATGCCGGCTTCGCTGGTCAGGGCGAAGCGCAGCTGGTCGCGGTCGCCGGCGTGGCGCACCTGCACATCGGTGGCCAGCACCGGGTCGGTCGGCGCCAGGATGGCGCCCAGCAGCACGGCCGCGCCGAGCGGCAGGCCCAGCACCAGCGTGCCGAAGGCCGCCATCAGCCCTACCGAAATACTCATCGACAGCCACGCCAGGCGCAACGACGGCGCCCAGCGCGCCAGCGAGAACGGCACCGGCATTTTCACGCCGGCCGAAAAGAGGGAAATCAGCACCGCCAGTTCGGTCATCACTTCCAGCACGCCGGCCTCGGCATAGGGATCGACCGCGAACACGCCGAAGAAGGCCGGCCCCAGCGCCAGCCCCACGCCCAGATAGACGATAGCCGAGGTGACGGGCAGGCGCGCCAGCGTGGTGGCGGCCAGTCCGCGCGCCAGCATCAGGCAGCCGATCAGGATGAACCAGAGAGTGGTACTCATGCTGGAACAATATACGCTGTGCTTTGCTGCAATGGCGCGGCATTGCTGCGGGACGGGCGGCGGGCGAAGGGGGGCGGACCGGCCTTGCGCCAAGTTGGTGCGTGCGGTCCGAATTGGTGCGCTCCGTCCAGCCAGCGGCGAGGTAAAAGCACGCAAGTGCTGGCATGCTACTTGCGTAATGCATGTCCAGTACATAACGAGACCAGAAATCCGCCGCATGCCCGACACCGCCGCCAGCGCAGACCCGCTGTATAGCGCTACCAGCGCGATGAGCGCCTCCAGCACCGCCCCGGTCGCCCCACCGGCCGGGGCGGACGCTGCGCATCCGCCGTGGCAGGCCAGCCTGTCGCTGCGGTTCGCCGACGACCAGGGCACCACGCGCCTGGTGGAGCGCCGCCACAGCGGCCCGCTGCGCTTGCAGAAGCCGCTGTACCCGGAAGGCGGCGCGGTCTGCCATGCCATCATCGTCCATCCTCCCGGCGGCGTGGTCGGCGGCGACAAGCTCGAACTGGGCGCCACGGTGGGCGAGGGCGCGCACGCCTTCCTGACCACCCCCGGCGCGGCCAAGTGGTACAAGGCCAACGGCAAGGTGTCGCGCCAGACGGTGCGCCTGCACGCGGGCGCCGGCGCCGCCATCGAGTGGCTGCCTCAGGAAACCATTTTCTTTGACGACGCCCGCGTGGAACTGGCGCAGGACATCACGCTGGAGGCGGGGGCCAGCTACATCGGCTGCGAAATCCTGTGCATGGGCCGGCGCGCGTCAGGCGAAACCTTCCGCAGCGGCCGCGTGGCGCAGCGCACCCGCATCCGCCAGGGCGCGCGGCTGCTGTGGTGGGAGCAGGGTGCGCTCACGCCGCACGGCATCGCCAGCCCGCTGGGCATGGACGGGCATAGCGTGTGCGCCACCTTGCTGGCGGTGGGCGCCCCGCTGCCGGCCAGCGTGCTGGCCGCCATCCGCCGCGACGGCGCCGCCGCGACCGGCAGCGGCTCCGCCATGCCCGGCGCCGCCTCCAGCGCAGCCGTATTCGGCGCCACCCAAATGAAAGGCCTGCTGGCCGTGCGCTACCTCGGCGACGACAGCGAGGCCGCCCGTGAAATCATGCTGGCAGCCTGGCGCACCCTGCGGCCGGCACTGCTCGGCCGCGCCCCCTTCGACCCGCGCAGCTGGCGCACCTAGGACAAGAATATGGACCTGACCCCACGCGAAAAAGACAAGCTGCTGATCTTCACTGCCGCCCTGCTGGCCGAGCGCCGCCGCGCGCGCGGCCTGAAACTGAACTATCCGGAAGCGGTGGCGCTGATCAGCGCCGCCATCATGGAAGGCGCGCGCGACGGCCGCAGCGTGGCCGAACTCATGTCCGACGGCGCGCAGATCCTCACGCGCGCCGACGTCATGGAGGGCGTGCCCGAGATGATCCCCGACATCCAGGTCGAAGCGACATTCCCCGACGGCTCCAAGCTCGTCACCGTACACCACCCCATACCTTAAGGAGCACATCATGATCCCTGGTGAATTCATGCTCGAAGAAGGAGAGATCGGCCTCAACCAGGGCCGTGAAACCGTCACCGTCGTCGTCGCCAACCGGGGCGACCGCCCGATCCAGGTCGGCTCGCACTTCCACTTTTTCGAGGTCAACCCCGCGCTGGGGTTCGAGCGCTGGAAAGCCTACGGCATGCGCCTGAACATCGCCGCCGGCACCGCCGTGCGCTTCGAGCCGGGCCAGACCCGCACCATCGAACTGGTGAAGCTGGCCGGCGACCGCGTGGTGCACGGCTTTAACGGCGCCGTCAACGGCAAGCTGGCCGACACTCCGCCGAAAGCGTAAAACATGGCCACCATCCCGCGCGCCGCCTATGCCGAAATGTACGGCCCCACCACCGGGGACCGCATCCGCCTGGCGGACACCGAACTGTTCATCGAGATCGAGCACGACTACGCCATCTACGGCGAGGAAGTGAAATTCGGCGGCGGCAAAGTGATCCGCGACGGCATGGGCCAGTCGCAGCGCCCGCACGCCGAGGTGATGGACACCGTCATCACCAATGCGGTGATCCTGGACCACTGGGGCATCGTCAAGGCCGACATCGGCCTGAAGAACGGCCTGATCGCCGCCATCGGCAAGGCCGGCAATCCCGATATCCAGTCCGGCGTGACCATGGCGATTGGCGCGGCCACCGAGATCATCGCCGGCGAAGGGCTGATCGTCACCGCCGGCGGCATCGACTCGCACATCCACTTCATCTGCCCGCAGCAGATCGAGGAAGCCTTGATGAGCGGCGTGACCACCATGCTGGGCGGCGGCACCGGCCCGGCCGTGGGCACCGCCGCCACCACCTGCACGCCCGGCCCCTGGCATTTGCACGCCATGCTGAGCGCGGCCGACGCTTTCCCCATGAACCTGGGCTTTCTCGGCAAGGGCAATGTCAGCCAGCCCGTACCGCTGGAGGAGCAGATCCGGGCCGGCGCCATCGGCCTGAAGCTGCACGAGGACTGGGGCACCACCCCGGCCGCCATCGACAACTGCCTGTCCGTGGCCGACCGGCTCGACGTGCAGGTGGCCATCCACAGCGACACGCTGAACGAGGGCGGCTTCCTGGAGCACACGCTGGCCGCCTTCAAGGACCGCACCATCCACACCTTCCACACCGAAGGCGCGGGCGGCGGGCATGCGCCGGACATCATCGCGGCGGTGGGGCAGGGCAATGTGCTGCCCTCGTCGACCAATCCGACCCGGCCCTACACGGTCAACACGCTCGACGAGCACCTCGACATGCTGATGGTGTGCCATCACCTCGACCCGGCCATCGCCGAGGACGTGGCCTTTGCCGAATCGCGCATCCGGCGCGAGACCATCGCCGCCGAGGACATCCTGCACGACATCGGCGCCATTTCCATGATGTCGTCGGACTCGCAGGCCATGGGCCGGGTGGGAGAGGTCATCATGCGCACCTGGCAGACCGCACACAAGATGAAGGTACAGCGCGGATCGCTGGCCGAGGACAGCGCGCGGCACGACAATTTCCGCGCCCGGCGCTACATCGCCAAGTACACCATCAACCCCGCCATCACGCACGGCATTTCGCACGTGGTCGGTTCGCTGGAAGTGGGCAAGATCGCCGACATCGTGCTGTGGAAGCCGGCCTTCTTCGGCGTCAAGCCGTCCATGATACTGAAGGGCGGCATGATCGCCGCCGCGCAGATGGGCGACCCGAACGCGTCGATTCCCACGCCGCAGCCGGTGCACTACCGCATGATGTTCGGCGCCTACGGCGGCGGGCTGCGCAAGTCCTTCACCTTTGTGTCGCAGGCCGCGTTCGACGCCGATATCGGCGGCCAGCTGCGGCTGCAGAAGCAGACCATCGCCGTGAAAAACATGCGCACCCTGCGCAAGCGCGACATGATCCACAACGGCGCCACGCCGCACATGGAAGTCGATCCCGAAACCTATGAAGTGCGCGCCGACGGCCAGTTGCTGGTCTGCGAAGCGGCCGCCGTGCTGCCGATGGCGCAGCGCTATTTCCTGTTCTGACGAGGCCCGCATGCTTACCCTCCATACCAAACTGCCCGCCAGCGCCGGCCCCGGCGCGGTGCAACCGTCCGCGCGCCTGGTGCTGCCTTACGAGCTGCGCGAAAAATGCCGCCTGCGCGCGGTGCTCAGCAACGGCGAAGAAGTGGGCGTATTCACCGTGCGCGGCACGGTGCTGCGCGACGGCGACCTGCTGGTGGGCGAAGACCGCAGCAAGGTGGTGCAGGTGGTGGCCGCGCGCGAACCGACCTACAAGGTCACCTGCGCCGACCCCCACACCTTGCTGCGCTGCGCTTTCCACCTTGGCAACCGCCACACGCAGGCGCAGGTGGGCGACGGCTTCCTGCGCATCCGCGCGGACGCGGTGCTGAAAGAGATGCTGGCCGGGCTGGGCGCCACCGTGGTGGCCGAAGACGCCGCATTCGAACCGGAATCGGGTGCCTACGGCGGCGGCCATGGCCACAGCCACGACAGCCACGCCCACGGCGGCCATCCCTTGGCCCCCATTCCGCTGCGCCAAAAAATACACCGTCCCGGGGACAGTGCGGCATGAGCACGCGTCGCGTCGCCGCGGCAGGGCGGGATACGCCGTGCCGGCTAACCCGCCCTGCGGACCTGCGCTGCCTGCGCGTAGCCCGCCAAACCGGTGCCGCTCCATGATGCACGCGTCGGCCTTGCTGCACCTGCTGCAGTTCGCCAGCCCGGCCTTGCCGATCGGCGCCTACAGCTATTCGCAAGGACTGGAAGCGGCGCTCGAGTGCGGCGCCGTGCACAACGCGGACACGGCCCGCGCGTGGATCGCGCGCCAGCTGCACGAGGTGATGGCGCAATGGGAAGCGCCGGTCTGCTGGCGCCTGATGCAGGCATTCCGGCGCCGCGATGCGCAGGCCGTGGCGCAGTGGAGCGAGCGCTTCCTGGCCTCGCGCGACAGCGCCGAATTCCGCGCCGAGACGCTGCAGATGGGCTATTCGCTGGCCCGCCTGACGGCCGAACTGGGCATCGCCGACGCCGCCGTCACCGCCATGCTGCCGCCGGAAACCGAGCTGGCGCTGCCGGTCGCCTACGCCTGCGCGGTGGCCGCGCTCGACATCCCGCACCAGGAAGCCTTGCTGGCCATGCTGTTCGCTTGGACCGAGAACCAGGTGCTGGTGTGCGTCAAGTCGGTCCCGCTCGGGCAGGTGGCGGGGCAGCGCATGCTGCTGTCGCTGCGCCCCGATCTGGAGGCGGCTGCGCTGCATGCGCAGCAGCTGGCCGACGAAGACCTGAGCAACTGGGCGCCCGGCCTGTCGCTGCTGTCGATGCGGCACGAGGTGCAGTACAGCCGTTTATACCGATCTTAAAGAAGGAAAATGACATGAACCCATCCAACCCGCTGCGCGTCGGCATCGGCGGCCCGGTCGGCTCCGGCAAGACCGCGCTGTGCGAAATGCTGTGCAAAGGCATGCGCGACCACTACGACATGGCAGTCATCACCAACGACATCTACACCAAGGAGGACATGGAGATCCTGCTGCGCGCGGACGCCTTGCCGGCCGAGCGCCTGATGGGCGTGGAGACCGGCGGCTGTCCGCACACCGCCATCCGCGAGGATGCCTCCATCAACCTGGAAGCGATCGCCCGCATGCAGGCCGACTTCCCGGACCTGGACCTGATCCTGGTCGAATCGGGCGGCGACAACCTGGCCGCCACCTTCAGCCCCGAGCTGTCCGACCTCACCATCTACGTGATCGACGTGGCTGGCGGCGAGAAGATACCGCGCAAGGGCGGGCCCGGCATCACGCGCTCGGACCTGCTCATCATTAACAAGACCGATCTGGCGCCGCACGTCGGCGCCGACCTGGCCGTCATGGCGCGCGACGCCAAACAGCAGCGCGGCGCAAGGCCGTTCCTGTTTACCAATCTGCGCAGCGGCGAAGGGGTGGCCGCCGTGATCGACTTTATCCGCGAACAAGGCCTGCTGGAACAGGCGCACAAGGAGCAAGCATGAAAGCAAGCCTGAACATGAGCGTCAAGCTGACCCCGCGTAACGCCATACTGGTGCTGTTGACGGCAGGGGCGTGCCTGCCGGCGCTGGCCCATCCGGACGCCGCCGGCATCGCGCACGCCCATGCCGGCGCCGCCGAGCCGCTGCTGGCTGCCGCCCAGGCCAGCTGGATGGACGCCTTCCAGGCTGGTCTCCTGCATCCTTTCACCGGCTTCGACCACCTGCTGGCCATGCTGTCGGTCGGCATCTGGAGCGCGCGCCAGCCGCAGGGCAAGGCGCTGCCGCTGGTGTTCCTGGGGGCGATGCTGCTGGGGGCGCTGAGCGGCGTGGCGGGCGCCACTATCCCGGGACTGGAAGCGGGCATCGCCGCCACCGTGGTGCTGGCCGGGGTGCTGATCGCCATGGCCGCGCGCCTGCCACTGTGGGCCAGCGCCGCGCTGATCGCCGCCTTTGCGGTATTGCACGGCAACGCGCATGGCCACGAGCTGCCGCTGGCGGGCAGCGCCTTTGGCTTCCTGGCCGCGAGCGGCGCGCTGATGCTGGGTGGGCGCTGGTTCGGCCGGGCGGCCGGGCTGGACATGGTGCGCATCACCGGCGCCGGCATTGCCGCCACCGGCATGCTGCTGCTGGCCGCCTAGTTCGGCTTGCGGTCCGACAGCACGATGGGCGCCGCGTTCTCCGGATGCAGGCCCTGGTGGCCTGCGTACACCGCGCGGATGGCGGCCATGTCGGCGTCCTGGTCGCCGCTCAGGAACAAATGGTCCCGGATGCCCAGGGTCTTGTTCGGGTAATCGATGTACACCAGGCACAGCGGCACTTTAGCCGCCAGCGCCAGGTGGTAAAAGCCGCTTTTCCAGCTGGCGCGGTAGCCGCGCGTGGCTTCGGGCGTAATGCCCAGCCAGTACCAGTCGGCGGCGTGCATGCGCTCGGCCTGGCGTTGTATCATGCCGGTCTTGGCGCTGCGGTCGACCGGTTCGCCGCCCATGGCGCGGAACCATGTTCCCAGCAGCGGGATCTTGAACAGCGTGTCCTTGGCCAGCCAGCGGAACGGCAGGTTCAGCGCCCATTTGGTGAAGATGCCGACCATGAAGTCCCAGTTCGAGGTGTGCGGATACACCACGCAAATGCCGCGCGGACCGGGCAGCGGCCGGTACAGCACGCGCCAGCCGAACAGCGTCAACACGCGCAGCGCGACACGCTGGCCCAGCTTGGGCAGGTCTGCCGGTTTCAGTTGATCATTGTTCATATTGGTCTGCTTGCCTGTCGGAAAAAGTGCGCCGACATTCTATCCGGGTGGAAAGGCCGCGGCAAGCGCGGCGCGCCGCCGCACGGCTGCTCAACAGGAAAACAACGCTCAGCAGATTGAGCTCTGATACAGTATGCATTGCTGTTTTGTCACTATTGCCAAGCAGGCCAGCACGGAGACTACGCAATGACAACAAAAATACTGCTTTGCCTTACCCTGGGGACGTCCGCCACGTCCGCCTGGTCCGCTGCTTCGCCGCGCGAGCTGGAGGCCTTGCTGCCGGGATGGGAACTGTGCCAGGCCGCCAATCTGCGCGACGCCAGCCGCCGGCTGCGCGGGCGCCGCTTCAGTGTAGGCCTGTTGCTGCTGGATTTCGAGCCGGACGGGGCCGACCCCGGTCCGTTGCTGGCCGGCATGGACGCCTTCCTGCGCGAACACCACCAGCCGTACTGGATCGCCGTGTGCCACCGCGCGCTGCTGCAGCGCGAGCCGTGCCGCCAGCTGGTGCGCGAACACTGCAGCGATTTCCACACCTGGCCGCTGGATGGCGCCCGCCTGCAGCACACGCTGGGTCACGCGCTCGGCCTGGCTGCGCTGCGGGCCGCACCTTTGCCGGCGCCCGAGCCGGCGCAAGGCGGCCAGGCGCTTGCCGGCGCGGCGGCGGGCGCCTGGTCCGGGCCGTCCGGGCGCAGCCGGCTGATTGGCCACGCCCCCGCCATGCGGCGCCTGCAGGGCCAGATTGCGCGCGTGGCCCCGGCCGATGCGGCCGTGCTGATCTGGGGCGAGAGCGGTACCGGCAAGGAACTGGTGGCGCATGCCATACACGCCCGCTCCGGTGCGGCGGCCGGGCCCTTCGTGGCGGTCAATTGCGCCGCCATTGCACCCAGCCTGGCGCAGTCCGAGCTGTTCGGCTATGTGCGCGGCGCCTTTACCGGCGCGGCGCAAGACCGGCGCGGGCTGCTGGAATCGGCCGACGGCGGCACCATTTTCCTGGACGAGATAGGCGACCTGCCGCTGGAGCTGCAAGCCAATCTGTTGCGCTTCCTGCAAGAAAAGTGCGTGCTGCGCGTGGGCGGCACGCGCAGCGTGCCGGTCAATGCGCGCGTGGTCGCTGCCTCGCACGTTGACCTCGAGGCGGCGGTGGCGCGCGGCGCCTTCCGCCAGGATTTGTACTACCGCCTCAATGTGCTGGCGCTGCGCGTGCCGGCGCTGCGCGACCGCAAAGACGACCTGCCGCTGCTGGCTGAACATTTCTTCGAACAGTACGCCGCCGAGCGCGCGCCACGCATCCGGGGTTACAGCGCGGCGGCCCTGGCGGCCATGCGGCGCTACGACTGGCCCGGCAATGTGCGCGAGCTGATCAACCGCATCCGGCGCGCGCTGATCATGGCAGAAGGCAAGCTGATCCAGCCAGCCGATCTTGGCCTGGACGGCGAGGCCGCGCCGGAGGGCTGCGAGCCGCTGGGAGGGGTGCGCGTTCGTGCCGAGCGGCAAGCCATCGAATTTGGCCTCGGCCTGGGCAAAAGCATGACCCAGGTGGCCGGGGAACTGGGGGTGTCGCGCATGACCTTGTACCGCCTGATGGCCAAGCACGGCATCAGCCACCCGGCGCGCGTGCGCGGCAAATAGCCCGGCCTCCCTCATAGCGTCGCGTCCGCCACAAGCGTGTTACACGCGGGACGCGGGCGCTGCCCAGCCAGATCAGCTTTCTTTGCCTGAAATCTGCGGCTGAGCATGTCACGAAGCTGTGACGGGTCCGCCGCCATAGCTTCCCCTTTCCTCCGGTGTTCCAGAAATTAGCCAGCGTTATCAAGCACTTGGCGCGCCGCGCCGGGCTGGCATCGCGCTTGCAAATCAGCCTCTGACCGGGGCCAGTTCCCGGCGCTCTTTAACGTTGAACTTTTAACCTGGTGAGGCATGGAAATGAAGATAACATTGCTGGCAACAACCATCGCGATGCTCTGCTGCTCAAGCGCATATGCTCAAAGCGACCCTGAAACCAACGCCGACGCCATGGCGCGCGCCCTGTCCGACGCCAAGGCGGCGGCGGACCGCGGCGCCACCGCGACGTCGAATCTGAGCAACGCCTTCAATCGGTCGTCCGCCACGGCGATCAGCCGCCTGAACGGCTCGGTCAGCGGCAACGCGGTCCACCACATTGGCAACACCGCCGGCAACTGGGGCGGCAGCAATGGCGGCAGCGCGCAAGGCGGCTACGGCGGCAATGCGACGGGCGGCTCGAACAGCGGGGCGAACGGCGGCAATGGCGCCACCGCGTTCGGCGGCGCAGGCGGCAGCGGCGCCTCGGCCTTCGGCGGCGCCGGCGGCAACGGCGGTACCGGCGGTACCGCGCAAAATGGCAGCGCCAGTTCCGGCGCGGCCGCCGGCGGCGAAGCCATGGGGGCCAACGGCGGCAACGGCGGCAACGCCAGCAACGCCAACAGCGGCCGGGCCGGTGACGGCGGCATGGGCGGCTACGGCGGCAACGGCGGCGCGGCGGGCGCCAGCAACGGCGGCTATGGCGGCAATGGCGGCGCCGGCGGGCTGGCCTCGGGCGGCGCGGGCGGCGCCACCGGTAACGCCAACGGCGGCGCCGGCGGCAATTCGGGCAGCGCCGGTGGCGCGAACGGCGGCTATGGCGGCGGCACCGGCGCGGCAAGCGGCGGCAACGGCGGCGGCAGCGGCGCGGCAGGCTACGGCGGCGCCGGCGGGGCCAGCGGCTCGGCCTCCAGCGGCAACGCGTCGGCCCAGCAGACCGCCTACGGCGGCAACGGGCAGGGCGGCGCCGCAGCCAGCACGGCCTCGGCCTCGTCCACCGGCCTGCCGGGCGGCGGCGGCATGCCGGGCGTCGGCGGCGGCCAGAGTGCCGACGCCACGTCCGGTGCCGGAACCGGCGGCTCGCCCAGCGCCGGCACCAATGGCGCCACGTCGGGTGCGCCCACCTCGGGCGCGGGCGGCGCGGGCGCGGCCGGCGGCGCGTCCGGTGACGGCGGAGCCGGTGCTGCGGCCAGCAACGCCGGCGGCGCGGCCGGCGACGGCGGCACCAACACCAGCGGCGGCGGCGGCGCGGGCGCCTCCGCCAGCAACACCGGCGGGGCCGGCGCGGCTGCCACCGGCGGCAATGGCGGCGGCGGCGCTGCCGGCGGCAACGGCGCCAGCAGCGGCGGTGCGGGCGGAGCCGGGGCGGCAGGCGGGGCCGGCGGCACCAGCGGCACGGCCAGCAATACGGGCGGCGCCGGGGCAGCTGGCGGCGGCGCCACCGGCGGTGCAGGCAGCAGCGGTGCGGCCACCAACGGCAACGCCTCGGCCGGTGACGGCGGCAGCGGTGGCGCCGGCGGCGGCGGCAATACCGGCGGCGCGGGCGCGGCGGGCGGCGCAGCCAATGGCGGCGCGGGCGGCCAGGGCGGCACGCAGACGGCGGGCAACGCCGCCGGCGGTGCGGGCGAGGGCGGCAGCGGCGGGCAGGGCGGCAGCAACACCGTCAACGCCGGCACCTTCAACATGTCCAACACCATGAGCAGCGTGGGCCAGTCGGCTGCCGGCATCATGACCGTGAGCCAGAACAACGGCTTCTCGTCGCTGATCCAGCAGAGCGTCAACGTGCAGGCCAACCTGGCCGTCGGCAGGTAGCGATGGGCAGCGCTGCCAAGCTGGCGGGGGCCTCCACCCTCGCGCTGGCGCTGGCGGCGCCCGTCCTGTCCCAGGCGGGGCAGGACGGTGCGCCGCAGCTTCGGCCGGCGCCG